>JAHELA010000023.1:0-8536 GCA_024644425.1 Nitrosomonadaceae bacterium | reverse complement strand
GATGTATTTTTCTGAATTTTATCAATGGATAGCAATTTTGTCCTATTATGTGGTGAATTAATAATAATTGTTGAATCCAGGAAGGAGACAGACTATATTTGTATTATCATTCATTTAACAAAGGGGGTTGCCATGACTATACGTTTAGGTGATGTAGCGCCTGATTTTGAACAGGATTCATCAATCGGAAAGATAAATTTTCATGAATGGTCTGGAGACTCCTGGACAGTTTTGTTCTCGCACCCTGCAGATTTCACACCGGTATGTACGACAGAACTTGGGTTAACAGCAAAACTCAAGTCAGAATTTGACAGACGAAATGTAAAAGCGATTGGGCTTTCAGTAGATCCTGTTGATAAACACGTAGAGTGGATCAAAGATATTGAAGATACTCAAAGTACTAAAGTTAGTTTCCCAATTATTGCAGATATAGATAAAAAAGTTTCAGTATTGTTTGATATGATTCATCCGAATCAGTCAGAAACTATGACAGTGCGTTCACTTTTCATTATTGACCCAAAAAAGATAGTGCGTCTAATAATTACCTATCCAATGAGCACCGGACGTAATTTTAATGAAGTATTGCGAGTTATTGACGCACTACAATTAACAGACAACTATACGATTGCTACTCCAGGAAATTGGTGTGATGGTGACGACGTAATTATTCCATTAACCGTACTGGATGAGGAGGTTATCAAGCAGAAATATCCGAAAGGTTATAGAGCGCCACGTCCTTATTTACGAATAACACCACAGCCGAACAAGTAATTGATTTAGAGACAGTATCTAAACCTTGGTTTTTCTATTTTCAATCTTTCCTCGTTCGTTTAGAGTAATTTTTATTAGTTCTTTTGGTTACGTTTTGTTCGTTAGCGTATAGATTCTGTTCAGGCTTAAACCATGCAAGTTTTTGATGCAGATTTACAACTTCACCGATTATAATAAGAGTGGGAGGGGCAAGTTTTGCAGAGGCAGCGAGGCTTGGTAGTGTTGCTAATGAGCCAACTAGTACACGCTGGGCATGGGTAGTACCTTGTTGCACAATAACTGCAGGCGTTATTGAAGATAGGCCATGTGTAATCAATTGTTGGCACAACACAGGCAATCCAATCAGCCCCATATACACTACAATGGTTTGGTTTGGACGAACTAGTGTAGGCCAGTCCAAATCTACATTACCATTCTTTAGGTGGCCAGCTACAAAAATACATGATTGTGCATAATCACGATGGGTAAGGGGAATACCTGCATAGGATGCCACACCAGAAGCTGCCGTGATACCTGGTACCACCTGAAAGGGAATGCCATAATTGCTTAGCATTTCAATTTCCTCGCCACCCCGGCCAAAAATAAAAGGATCCCCTCCTTTTAACCGCAAAACTCTTTTTTTCTCTTTTGCAAGCCGCACAAGCAACTCATTAATCGATTCTTGTGACATTGAGTGATTGCTGGGTTTTTTACCTGCATAGATGCGAGGAGCATCTCGTCGCACCATATTGAGAATTTCTGGAGAAACTAGGCGGTCATATACTACGACGTCTGCTTGTTGCATCAGGCGCATTGCACGGAAGGTCAACAAATCAGGATTCCCGGGACCTGCGCCGACTAGATAGACCTCTCCATATAGTTCTTTATTTGATTCACTAAGTAATGAAGATTCAAGGTATTTCTGTGCTTCTTGATCTTTCCCAGCAAATACCATTTCGGAAAACGGACCTTGAAATATTTTCTCCCAAAATATGCGGCGCTTTTCATGATGAGAGAAACGCTGCTTTACTTGTTTGCGAAAATTGGCAGCATAGGTTGCCAATTTTCCATAGGCTTCTGGGATCATAGTTTCTAGTCGCGCTCGTAACATTCTTGCAAGTATTGGCGATTTTCCGCTACTAGAAACTGAAACCAAAATCGGAGAGCGATCAATAATAGAAGGCATGATAAAGGAACATAAATCAGGATCATCGGCCACATTGATGGGTATACGTAATGATTTTGAAGCTTCTGAAACTTGTTGATTAACAATACGATTATTTGTAGCAGCAAATACTAATGCTGCATCAGTAAGATGAGCTGGATTAAAAGTTTCAGCATGATGAACAATAGTTCCTTGTCGTAATTGCTCATGTAGTTCTAAATTAAGCTTTGGAGCGATTACAGTAATATGAGCCCCTGCTTGTAATAATAGGGCGATCCTACGGGCAGCCACTTTTCCTCCACCAATTACTAGGCAGTTACGATTTTTGATATTAATGAAAATTGGCAGAAAATCCATGAGCTATCCTGATACAGTGCTGTCTAGAAGACTAGTTATTCAGCATGTATATGACTTGTTGTGTTTAATCTAACTTATTTAATTGTTCAATTAATTTTTCTAGTGTTGATCTAAAAGTTGAGAAGCGAGTTTTCTCCTGTTCTACTACTTTTGGCGGTGCATGCTTGATAAAACCAGAGTTAGCAAGTTTAGACTCTGACCTTGCGATTTCTGATTTAATACGTGTAATTTCTTTTGCTATTCTTTCGCGTTCTACAGCAACATCTATCTCTATTTTTAGCATCAGTTTGAATTCGCCTACGATTGCTACAGGCGCTTCAACATCTGGCAGTTCATTCTGAATAATTTCTAAAGTTGACAATTTAGCTAACGCCATAATATAGGGGGAAAATTCAGATAATTTTTCAGAATCTCCTACAGCTAATAATGGAATTCTTAATGCTGGAGATAGATTCATTTTTCCTCGCAGAGTACGACATGCATTGACTATTTCTTTGAGCGTCTGAATCCTTTCGATAGAATCTTCACTAGTATTTTCACTAGTATTTTCTTGGTTTGCTTTAGGGTACGGTTGCAGCATAATACTTGCACTATGTCTGTCTGCTAATGGTGCAATTTTCTGCCATAACTCTTCCGTAATAAAGGGGATTATAGGATGAGCAAGTCGAAGCATTTTTTCTAATACATGTACCAAAGTGTGGCGAGTTGCGCGTAGTTCCGAGTCTATATTTCCATTTAATTGTACTTTTGCAAGCTCAAGATACCAATCACAATATTCGTCCCATACTAATTCATAAATTTCCCGCGCTGCTACATCAAAACGATAGTCTTGAAATGCGCGCTCTACCACACTTATTGCTTGATGTAATCTTCTAATAATCCATTTATCTGCTGTAGAAAACTTCATTAGTAAATTTTTATCTAAACCTACGTCTTCAGTTTCACAATTCATTAATACGTAACGAGTAGCATTCCATAATTTATTACAGAAATTTCGATACCCTTCACAACGTTGTATATCAAATCTTATATCACGACCATGAGAGGCAAGGCTGGAAAAGGTAAAACGTAATGCGTCAGTACCAAAAGCTGCAATGCCATGGGGATAATGTTTTCGTGTAATTTTCTCGATAGAATCAGCCTGCTTAGGGTTCATCAACCCAGTAGTGCGTTTCGAGATCAAATCTGGCAAAGTGATCCCGTCGATAAGGTCCAAAGGATCGAGCACGTTTCCTTTCGATTTGCTCATTTTTTGACCTTCGGCATCACGGATCAAGCCAGTTACATAGACTTCACGGAAAGGTACTTTTCCAGTGAAATACAGAGACATCATTACCATACGCGCTACCCAGAAAAAGATAATATCGAATCCTGTGACTAGTACAGAAGTTGGTAGAAATGTTTTTAGTTCTGATGTTTCTTCGGGCCAACCTAGGGTAGAGAATGGCCACAGAGCAGATGAAAACCATGTATCTAGTACATCTTCATCCTGTACAAGATTACGATTTCCTGCTTGTTGTTGTGCTTCTTCTAGGCTATGCGCTACGTAGATGTTTCCATCTTCATCATGCCACGCTGGAATTCGATGCCCCCACCACAATTGTCGTGAGATACACCAATCTTGAATATTTTCAAGCCACTGGTTGTAAACATGACTCCAGTTTTCTGGAATGAACTTTATTTCTCCATTTTCCACCACTCTTAGCCCACGTTTGGCAAGGCCTTTCATAGCAACATACCATTGGTCAGTAAGCATTGGTTCTATGATTGCGTTCGTACGATCGCTGCGGGGTACCATTAGCTTATGTGGTTTGGTCTCAATTAGTAATCCCTGTGTTTCTAGATCAGCAATAATTTTCTTTCTAGCATCAAAACGATCAAGACCTTGATACTCAGAAGGCGCGAGATCATTTATTTTTGCATCTAGTGTGAGAATACTGAAGAGAACTAACTTATGTCGTTGGCCGATCTGATAGTCGTTGAAATCATGTGCCGGAGTGATCTTTACACACCCGGTTCCAAAATTAGGATCCACATATGAATCTGCAATGATAGGAATGCTACGTTGGCATAATGGAAGGCGTACATGATTGCCAATCAGGTGTTGATATCGCGTGTCATCAGGATGCACCGCTACGGCCATATCACCCAGCATGGTTTCAGGACGGGTAGTAGCGACAATTAATCCTTCAGTTTTATTTGATCCATTTTCAAATGGATAACAAATATGCCAGAGAGACCCATTTTCTTCAGTTGATACTACCTCAAGATCTGATACCGCTGTTTGCAGCACGGGATCCCAGTTTACAAGTCGCCAGCCACGATAGATTAATCCTTCACGATATAGCCGAACAAAGACTTTTGTCACAGCATGAGATAATCCATCATCCATTGTGAAGCGTTCACGTGACCAGTCACAGGAAGCGCCTAAACGTTTCATCTGCTGAGTGATGGTAGAACCAGATTGTTGTTTCCATTGCCAAACACGATTAAGAAATTCCTGTCTTCCCAAATCATGGCGGTTAATATTTTGATTTTCCAGTTGACGTTCCACTACAATCTGAGTAGCAATACCAGCGTGATCGGTTCCTGGTTGCCACAGAGTATTATTACCGAGCATGCGGTGGTAACGGGTAAGGGCATCCATAATAGTGTGTTGAAATGCATGTCCCATATGTAGAGTCCCCGTGACATTTGGTGGCGGCAGCATAATGCAGTAAGGCTTAGCTTCTTCGTTTGGCGGTATTCGGGAAAGGCCTGGTTTAAAGTAACCAGCTGATTCCCAGATAGGGTACCAACGTTCTTCTATGGCATGGGGTTCAAAACTTTTAGTCAGATTCATAAAGATTGATGTTGATTTTGGTGTTTCTGAATGATCTACCATTATATCGGAAGGTGTCGATGCTTCATCTGTTGATACCTGTGACAGATTTGTAGCTATAAGCTTATTTTGATTTTGTAACAAGTGAAAACCTTGTAATTTTTTTTCAAGTACCTTAATAAAGGTTTCTTGTGTTTTAGCATCTAAGCTAGTTTTTGTTTCCTTAAGCGTATCATCTAAGATTTGTCTGAGTGAAAGCACAATGTCAGACTCAAGTGGCAAGATCTCTGGCGGTAAAAAAACTTTCTCAGTGAGCGTTGGTATATCATCTTGAGTTTGAGTTAGGGTTGAAGCTAAAGATTTACCTTGGTGCTCCCATTGTAATTTGTGCGGCTTGTTCAAAGCTTTATCTTCACCGGGTTTTCGAAAAGTTTCATTATTATTTGTCATAGAAAGATTAACCGGTGATGGTGTGGTGGGTGGCCTAGGCTTATCTAGGCATCTCCAAGTTTATGATGGCGGATTTCATATCCCCTATCTTTATAAAAACGATAACGTTTTCTTGCTGCTTGAATATCCTCCATAGTAGTCTCTGAAATTTCAATTAGGCGGAGAAAGCGGCTAAAATATGGAGGGTGTTCATCATTTAGATTAATCAGCACATTATCGTGAGTGAGTGGGTTCCCCTGAGTGGTGATTATAACTGGCGATACATGCGCAAGCTTGTCGTCTACATGGCAGTGTGGAATAAAGGCAGTTGAAGAAAAAGTCCATAGTAATTTATCAAGCTGCTTAGCAATTCCCATGTCGGGGGTATATATCGTAACTTTCATGCCTTGCTTTACTACTTTGGCGCTCAGAAGGCAGGCAGTACGTAGCTTGTTATCTGCACCAGAATAAAAATCAATTTGAGTCATGTTTCGTTTAAGGAGACTTTTTAGCAGCGCATGTGGTCAGAAATTGTGTAAGTAGAGGAACTGGTCGTCCAGTTGCGCCTTTTTTCTTTCCAGATTCCCAAGCAGTACCGGCGATGTCCAAGTGTGCCCACCGATATTTTTTTGTAAAACGTGATAGGAAACAAGAAGCAGTAATAGTTCCCGCAGATCGTCCACCAATGTTAGCCATGTCAGCAAAATTGCTTCTTAGTTGTTCTTGGTATTCGTCCCATAGAGGAAGATGCCAAGCTCTGTCTATAGCTTGTTCGGAGGCATTTAGCAATTCCGTTGCAAGCTCATCATTATTGCTAAGTAATCCGGAGGCTACATGCCCTAACGCAATTACGCAGGCTCCTGTAAGAGTAGCTATGTCTATTACTGCCTCTGGTTCATAACGTTCAGCATAAGTCAGTGCGTCGCATAAGATTAACCGTCCTTCCGCATCTGTATTTAGTATTTCTATAGTTTGTCCAGACATGCTGGTGACAATATCTCCAGGTTTTGTGGCGTTGCCATCAGGCATATTTTCGGTAGCTGGGATGATGCCAACTACATTTATAGGAAGCTTCATTTGGGCAATCGCTGTGAGCGTGCCAAATACGCTAGCAGCTCCGCACATATCGTATTTCATTTCGTCCATTTCTGCTGAAGGTTTCAAAGAAATACCACCTGTATCAAAAGTAACACCTTTGCCTACTAATATGAATGGTTTTTTACTTTTACTTTGTCCCCAATATTCAAGTGTAATTAATTTAGCGGCCTGTCTACTACCTTGAGCGACTGATAGTAATGATCCCATACCTAACTTCTTCATATCTTTTTGTTCCAAAACGGTAACCTTGAGTTTGTAGTTTTTAGCCATGGTCATGGCTAATTCCGCTAGATAAGTTGGGGTGCAAATGTTTGACGGAAGGTTACCTAAATCTTTTGTCAAATTTATGCCATGAGCAGTGGATAGGCCCCATTGTAGTGCTTGATTACCAGTGGCTATATCTATTTGGCTTGTCGTACTTAATATGATTTTTTGCAAATGCTGTTTATTAGTTTCTTTCTTACTTTTGAGCCGATCAAAGCGATAGAAACTTTCCATTGCAAAAATAACTACATGAGAAATTTTCCAGGTAATCTCACGATTTTTTACGGGATCGTCTATTAAAAAAAACATGGTATCTGCAGTCCCGGTTGCATGTAACGCATTAAAAGCTGCTAAAACCGCATTTTTATATTCCTTGTCATGGAGTTTGCTCTTTTTTCCAAGTCCAACTAGCAATATACGCTTACATATGATGTTAGGTGCGTAATGTAGCAGTAGTGTAGATCCTATCTTACCCTCCATATCACCATTCTTTAAAATTCTACTAATATATCCATTAGTATTCTTGTCTAAGATTTTTGCAGCTTCTGTTAGTACCCTGGCCTCAAATACACCTACTACTATACAAGCACTACGTTGTTTTCCCGGGCTTCCTTTTTTTATGCTAAATTTCACGCTTCGCTCCTTAGTTTATGGTCTTGCAACAATCTTGTACAAACTAGATAATTGCTAATTATCGCCGGACTGTTCGCATAAAGTCAAAACGGTTAGGGCATGACTTTTAATTACTATCATAAAAATACCAAATAAAATTTTGAATGTATAAACGATCAAATAGTTATCAGGCAAAGATTGCCACACCTTTTGCAGTTCTAGGTATTCGTACCGAAGACGATTGGTTGACTAGTATTGAGTACTTGCCCCTAGATACACCTCCGCTTACATATCAGAATTCACTTGCTAAAGAGGTTTGTAAGCAATTGGAGGCATATTTGATTAACCCTAGTTTTACATTCGATTTATCGTTACACATTGATGGCACCATTCATCAAAACCGAGTATGGAAGATCATACAGGCGGTACCTAGCGGCACAACTTGTAGTTACGCAGATATTGCTACACAATTATCTTCTGCCCCTCGTGCTGTAGGGCAAGCGTGTGGAGCTAATCGGATTCCTATAATTATTCCGTGTCATCGTGTTATTGCTAAGAATGGGGAAATTGGAGGGTTCATGAACGCTAGCAATGGGTTTCCACTCAAAATTAAGCGCTGGCTATTACATCATGAGTGCACTTGAGATAAATGAGCGGTTACTAGACGAATTTTCTGATGCACTTTGGCTGGAAGATGGCTTATCACGCAACACGTTGGAGAACTATTGCAACGACCTGCGACAATTTGGTGTATGGCTAGGCAAATGTAATGGTAGAACACTGATTGAAGCAAATCATTCCGACTTACTTCAGTTTCTTGCTTACAAGGTTTCAATTAAAGTCAAAGCCAATACCACTAGCCGCGAATTATCAAGTTTGAAACGGTTTTACCGTTTTCTTTTGCGTCAGGGAAAAATCAAGACTGATCCGAGTCTCAATATTAATACTCCCAAACTTCCACGAATTTTACCTAAAAGCCTTACTGAAAAAGAGGTGGAAGTATTGCTCAATACACCTAATGAAGATCAGCCAATAGGTTT
>JAHELA010000144.1 GCA_024644425.1 Nitrosomonadaceae bacterium | reverse complement strand
CAAAATAAATATTGATGATGGATTTATTAAGAAAATAGCAAGAAAATAATGTAACATTTGTAATAATTACTGAATGTCTGCTTCTAGCACAAAGCAGGCATTAAGAAGAGACTCCTCAATAAAGCTCGTTTAATGTCATCGAAAAGATTTTTTGTTGAACTTTTTTTTAAAAACTACTACTAATTATTTAATAACAATTGATAAGTACCGCTTATCATATTGTTAATAACAATCAATTAGACAAAGAAATTAGTTACGAATACTCTTGAAAATATATATATCGATCCCAGCTTAGATTTAAGCTACACTTCAAAGCGCATACTTTAAAGGGTGAAACCATGAATTTTAATTTATCTGGATTGTCTATTGCTGCTCTTACAGCAGCACTATCGTTTCCAACTGCCACGGCTTTCGCTACTTCGGATTTAACAGCTACTGCAACTGATGCCTCATCCACTAACACCGAAAACCAATCTAAAAAAATAGCTATGAAATGTGACATGAAATTGAAATGTGGCATGAAATGTAATGAAAAAGATTGTGGTGACTGTGGTGGAGCTTGTGGTGGTAACTGTAGCGGGAAATAAACTATGGATACGGAACTAACTCCATGTTATCAATAAGCAAACTCCTCTGAAGGGAAATTTATGAAGATACAATTTCTTGCTTTGTGTATTTCAATGGTGGGGTATTTTTCTTTGCCCTATTTAACACTACAGGCTGAGCCCCTAGGATTACCGCCAGTACCTATCCCAACTAACAACCCACAAACTCCAGAAAAAATAAAACTTGGGGAAAAACTATTTAACGATCAAAGATTCAGTTCTACCGGAAAAGTTAGTTGCGCTACTTGCCATGATGCATCAAAAGCTTTTACCGATAGCCCGTTACGGACGTCGGAAGGCATAGGCAAACTAACTGGTACTCGAAATGCTCCTACCGTGGTTAACGCTGCCTATATGAGCAAACTTTTCTGGGATGGGCGCTCACCCGATCTGGA
Organism: Nitrosomonadaceae bacterium; assembly: GCA_024644425.1. Classification (GTDB taxonomy): domain Bacteria; phylum Pseudomonadota; class Gammaproteobacteria; order Burkholderiales; family Nitrosomonadaceae; genus BJGV01. The sequence continues at coordinate 2,782 of JAHELA010000144.1, read as the reverse complement.
AGATCAGGCACAGCACCCAATAGTAAACCCAGTAGAAATGGGTCTTAAGAATCACGACCCCGTACTTAAGATTGTACGCACCGATCCCGAATACAAAGCTTCTTTCAAATCTGTATTTAATAAGAGTGGTAAGCAAATTACCATGAGGGAAGTAATGCAGGCCATCGCCAGTTTTGAACGTACGATAATTTCTGGAGATTCCCCATTTGATCGCTGGCGATACGGCAATGACAAAACTGCCATGAGCCCAGCTCAAATTCGTGGTTTCCAGGTGTTCGTTGGTCAAGGACGCTGTGTATCTTGCCATGTTGTGGAGCAAACACAGGCTCTATTTACAGACAATCGCTTTCATAACATTGGTATCGGGATCAATTCTATACAAAAAGATGTACCACGCCTGGCTGGTGAGTTTCTCAAGGCTAAGGCACAAGGTACAGATGTAGATGTAGCAGTGCTAACTGACAAGAAGGTTTCTGAATTAGGGCGGTTCGCAGTAACTGAGGAATTCGAGGAATTAGGCGGTTTTAAAACACCCACTTTGCGTAATATAGCCGTAACGGCACCATATATGCACGACGGGAGCCTTAAAACACTTAAAGATGTGGTGATACACTACGACAACGGTGGCGTTACGAATAAAACAGACCGCGTGAATGATTTCCTAAGTGGTGGTATTCGCCCATTAAATTTAAGTGAACAGCAAATTTCTGACTTGGTAGAGTTTATGGAAGCTCTAACCAGTCCCGAATATGTAGAGACAGCAAAATTATCTAAATAGAGTAAAAATTAAGGAGAAACCAATCATGAGTAAATCCTTTACGCGCCGCGATTTTATCAAAAGTACTAGCGCACTGACTGCGGCTTCTACCCTGCCAATTAGCATGGTAGAACTGGCATTTGCTGATTCCTCCCAGAACTTTACCTTTGCGCATATCTCAGATTCTCATATTCAGCACATCAAGGGTACGAAGTTTGTCCGAAATTGGGATCGAGGATTGATACGTGCCGTTGCGGAAACTAATCTGCTCAACCCTAAGCCAGATTTTGTAATCTATGGAGGAGACCTTGCACAACTTGGCAGCAAACCCGAGCTTGATCGGGGCGCTGAAATTATGTCTGCTCTTAATTATAAAACCTACTATTCCATGGGCGAACATGATTACTATGAAGACCTGGGTGAGTACTGGTCCAAACTGTTTGGGAAGCATTACTATAGTTTTGACCACAAAGGCGTTCACTTTGTAGTGCTAAACAGTATCTTAACTTACGATGAGTGGACCTATGATCGTTGGCCAACAGGTAAACAACGTATGCTAGAAATGGCGGGGATTGATAATCCAAATGGCTCACCATTCATGGTGGGGGAAAAACAGCGAAACTGGCTACAAAAGGATTTGGCAAAAGTAAATAAGAGTACGCCGTTGGTAGTAATTTCTCATTCCCCGTTACAGAAAATTTGGAAGGGTTGGAATTTTTGGACCGAAGATGCCGAAGAGGTGCAGGAACTACTTAAGCCGTTTAAGAAAACCACGGTAATCTACGGACATGTGCATCAGATCCAGTATAACCAAATTGGCAATATCAGCTTTCATGCTGTAATGGCAACAGCATGGCCTTGGCCATATCCTGCAACTTACGCTCAGGCAGAACAATATCTACCCAAACTAACAATTCCAATGAACAGAGCAGACCCGTTTCATGAACGTGATGCAACAGGTTGGCAGTTCATTAATATGGGAAATGGTAATGTTGATATGCACTACACGCTAAATGAGAATGCTAGTAGAACTGTTGCTTTCAATACAAAGACTGGCCAACCTGAAGATATGGGTTACCAAGCAGAAAATAATCGTATCCCGCCGCAAAGCCATTACTAAACCAAATGAGAAATAACAGGAGATGGAGATGAAGCGTATTAAACAACAATGCTTTGGAGTAATCATGTTGGTAATTGTTACACTGCTTGGCTGGGGAGTAGCGCCAGCTATGGCTGATGAATTCACCCAAGAAGATCTTAATCGCTGGGAGAGTGAATACATGAGTGTTGTGAAACAGGGGCGCAAGGTTTTTACTGATGGCAAGCTTGGTACTAATGGTGTTGCCTGCGCACAGTGCCACCCTAACGCTTCCAACACACACCCTGAAACCTACCCCAAGTTTCAAAAACAATTGGGAAAAGTGGTAGCAATATGGGAAATGATAAATTGGTGTATACGTAATCCACTTGAAGGCAAAAACCTAGCGGCAGACGATCCTCGCATGGTAGCCATGCAAGCCTATATTCTCCATGAACGCCGTGGAGTTAAGCTTCAACCAGGTAAACATTAAATAATTTAACCGTATTCTCCTAAAACAGTGGGAATTGAATTGTAGCTTGTAACCATTGCCACAAGCCAATCTAGTTTTTTACTATTTTCAATATACCAACAAAAATACCATCAAATTTGTTGGATGTTACTGGGCTGCTACGGATGTGGCTGTCCTCATGACACAAAGCAGACATCCGCGAATGGCCGTTTCTAACTACTTCTGCTAACCACACTAAATATCCTCGGTAATTATCCAATCTGTGTGTTTTCTCACAGAAAATTTTATTCAGCATGATTATTCTATGTTAGCACTACTCTAACAGAGCAAAATAGCGTAGAAGCTATTCTGAAATCAGGTATGGAATATTACCAGGAGGTTAAATAATGACTCTAATTCCCCTAGAAGACGAAGATTTAGAGTTTTTATTGGGCCCTGATCGTAGACAGTTTATTCTTGAAGACGTAAAAAAAAG
>JAHELA010000143.1 GCA_024644425.1 Nitrosomonadaceae bacterium | reverse complement strand
AAGAAGTAGAGTATGCTTACCGACAGTGGTTTAAGATATACATTGCAAAAGAGAGAGAAGGCTGGGTGCTGTTGATTGGCACAAGAAAGTGAACCTATTATTGAGATAAAAATATTATGGCCTTGGTAACTCGTTGCCCTAATTGTGCTACTGTTTTTCTGGTTACACCAGAGCATTTGCAAATACACGATGGCAACGTGCGATGTGGAAATTGCTCTCAAATATTCAATGGTTTTTCTGCGCTAGCCACAGTACAAGATGCAATAATTGGCAACAATTTATATTTGTCAGGCGATGATAAATCGCAAAAAGAAACATCAGAGATGCTGGCTGAGAAGACGTCTAATAAAGAGGCGCCAAATTTAACTGCATCGCGTGCGATTGATGCAGCAGATAAGGCTTACACTTTTGATGGTGCATTACCGCCAAAGTCCTCTAGTATTTGGGGGTTTATTAGCATCTTTCTCTTGGTGGTATTGATGGGACAGGTTGTCTATCTAAATCGCGCTGAAATTGCAATTTTTGCGCCTGGCGTCAAGCCATATTTAGAAAAATACTGTGAAATTATAAATTGTACGATTCCGCTAGCGCAGCAAGTAAGGTTACTGAGTATTGAGTCGTCTGACATGCAAATGGGCACAGCGCAATCTTCTAATATCACTACGCTTACTGCGACAGTACGAAATAAGGCTTCCTTTCCACAAGCCTTTCCTTCAATTGAGCTGACGCTTACTGACACTCAAGATCAAGCTCTTGCAAGTCGAATTTTTACTCCCGGCGAGTACCTCAAAGAAAATATTAATCCTTCTGTGGCCATTGAGCCCGGTAAAGAAATTAGCGTAACACTGTATATTGATAGTGGCGATTTAAATGCTGCTGGATACCGATTATTTTTGCTTTACCCTTAGTCCCTAACAATGATTTATAATTAACGTGATACAGATATCTGATCTGATATTGGTGTTATATAAAAAATACTAATTAAATATTGGTTCTCACTTAAGTGGCTTCTGGAAATTATATAGAGCCTATCAAATCAAGTATTGACTCTTTAATAGAATGACAATCGAAAACTTGGTCGAAATTAAAGATCTAAATTTTTCCTACGACAAGCGCCCTGTCCTTAAAGGTGTCAACATGACTATGCCGCGCGGCAAGGTTATTGCTATTATGGGCGGCAGTGGTTGTGGCAAAACTACATTATTACGGTTGATCGGAGGGTCAGTAACCCCATCTTCTGGTTACGTCAAGGTCGCCAATCAAGTGGTTCATGAGCTCAGTAGAAATGAGCTATTTCGTCTGCGTAGAAAGATGAGCATGTTATTTCAGTTTGGTGCTTTGTTTACAGACTTGTCGGTATTTGACAATGTCGCATTTCAGATGAGAGAACACACTGATCTGCCAGAATCTGTAATTCGAGATTTGGTACTAATGAAGCTACATTCAGTCGGTCTTCGCGGTGCTCATAATTTGATGCCAGGAGAGCTATCTGGTGGGATGGCTCGACGGGTAGCACTAGCTCGTTCGATCGCTCTTGATCCTATGCTTGTTATGTATGATGAGCCATTTGCAGGACTTGATCCAATCTCACTGAGTGTTATTGGAAATTTGATTCGACGCTTAACAGATGCCCTGGGGATGACTTCAATTGTGGTGACACATGATGTGCATCAATCGTTGGCAATTGTAGATTATGTTTATTTTATTTCTGAAGGAGTGATTGCTGCACATGGCACACCGGAAGAGGTAGAAAAATCCGTTTCGCCGTTTGTGCATCAGTTTGTGCATAGTGAGGTGGATGGGCCGGTTCCATTTCACTTTCCTGCTGATACATATGCAACCGATTTGAATTTGGAGAATAGCGTTGCCTAGACGTATAGTCATTGGCATTCGAGGTATCGGTCATCGAGTGATAGACAACATATGGCGACTAGGCTATGCGACTCGGTTTTTTATATTGACGTTGCTGAAATCAGGATCCAGTATAAGACGTTTCAGTCTGATCATTCGCGAACTTTATTTTACCGGCGTATTAACCTTGATCATTATTGTGGTGTCAGGGCTGTTTGTTGGAATGGTATTAGGCTTACAAGGTTATGAAACGCTACAAAAATATGGAGCAGAAACGTCTGTTGGTACGTTAGTGGCATTATCATTAGTACGGGAGTTGGGGCCGGTTGTAGCCGCATTATTATTTGCTAGTCGTGCTGGCTCTGCCATTACAGCAGAAATTGGTTTAATGAAAGCTACCGAACAACTTGAAGCAATGGGGATGATGGCAGTTGATCCAATTGCAAGGGTGGTTGCGCCACGATTTTGGGCGGGAGTGATTTCGATGCCGCTCTTAGCAGCAATATTTTCTGCGATGGGTATATTCGGTGGTTATTTGATTGCAGTAGTGCTTATCGGTGTTGATGAAGGTTCATTTTGGTCACAAATGCAAAGTGTGGTGGATTTTAGGTTTGATATTGTCAACGGCATTATTAAAACCTGCGTTTTTGGTGTGGCTGTAACAGCAATTGCAGTGTTCGAGGGGTTTGATGCGCAGCCAACGGCAGAAGGAGTATCTGGCGCTACCACTCGAACTGTAGTAACTTCATCGCTTGTGATATTGGGGCTAGATTTTATATTAACCTCGTTTATGTTTAGAGGAGTAGGCTGATGCAGCGTGCAACGATAGATTTGTGGGTAGGGCTGTTTGTTATGGCGGGGATTGGAGCGTTACTTATATTAGCATTGAAAGTAGGCAACCTCGGTACTTACAGTGAAGCACAAAGCTACACTCTGACTGGAATCTTTGAGAACATTGGCGGCTTGAAAGTTCGCTCGCCAGTAAAAAGTGCTGGTGTTGTAGTAGGGCGTGTAACGGATATCCAATTTAGCACAAAGACTTTCGATGCTGCGGTAACCATGAAGATAGACAAGCGTTATGCGTTTCCTAAGGATACCTTTGCGAGTATTCTTACGTCTGGGCTTTTGGGGGAGCAATATATTGGTTTGGCAGCGGGAGGCGATGAAGGTATGTTGAAGAGCGGTGACAAGATAATGAAAACAAATTCAGCGCTTGTATTAGAGGAGATGATTGGGCAGTTCTTGTTCGATAAAGCATCAGAGTCAGAAGATAGTGAAGATGATAGTAAATTCTAAGCAGGGATCCGTCTTTGTTCTGTAACTGTACTTGGTTTAAGATTAAAAGCGTAATTAATTTTAGTGAGAGAGTCATGAAAACGTTAATTGGTATGACCGTATTATTATCTACATTGTTACTGGCACCCACTACATGGGCGAGTGAAATCAGACCCGATATTCTAGTGAATAATACAGCAGAAGAAATTCTCGCGATTATCAAACGGGATAAAGACATTCAATCTGGAGATAAAGCCAAGATGCTTGATTTGGTTGAAACCAAAATATTGCCCCATTTCAATTTTACCCGCATGACTAGGCTTGCTATGGGCAAGAATTGGCGTAAAGCTGCTCCAGGACAGCAACGGGAAATAGTAAATCAGTTTCGTACTTTGCTGGTACGCACCTACTATAAGGCTTTGTCAGTTTATAGCGACCATACTATAAAGGTAACTCCACTTAAAAATATTGATGGCAATAAAGACGTTACGGTAAAAACTCAGTTGATACAAAATCAGGGAAAAGCCGTACAAATTGACTACAGCATGGAAAAAAACGGCAGCAGTTGGAAGGTTTATGATGTAACAGTAGCAGGGATAAGCTTGGTCATTAATTATCGCGGCTCTTTTAATTCTCAGATTCGTAAGGGCGGGGTTGATGGGTTGCTCAAAACGTTGACAGAGAAAAACCGTAAGTTAGAGGCAAAAGATA
>JAHELA010000142.1 GCA_024644425.1 Nitrosomonadaceae bacterium | reverse complement strand
AATATAGCGGAAAACTCCGGTGGGGTGCACTGCCTAAAATATGGACTTACAGTACATAATATACTTATGTTGCGAGTAATAACTATAGAAGGCGAACTTCTTAAAATTGGGGGTGACTGCCTAGACACCCCTGGTTATGACTTATTGTCACTAATGACTGGTAGTGAGGGCATGTTAGGTATAGTTACTGAAATTACAGTAAAACTAATTCCTAAACCAGAAAAAGCGCAGGTAGTCATGGCGGCCTTTGATGATATAAGAAAAGCAGGTAATGCAGTGGCTAACGTAATCGGAGCAGGCATTATTCCTGCCGGTATGGAAATGATGGACAAAATAGCAACTCGTGCGGTGGAAGAATATGTCAATGCAGGCTATAACCTTGAGGCAGAAGCGATTCTATTATGTGAATCTGACGGTACAACAGAAGAAGTAGAAGATGAAATTCAACGAATTAATGAAATTATGATGAAGAGTAGCGCAATAGATATAAAAACATCAAATAATGAAACTGAGCGACTTAAGTTCTGGGCTGGTCGCAAAGCTGCCTTTCCTGCAGCTGGTCGCATTTCACCTGATTATTATTGTATGGATGGAACAATCCCACGAAAGAATCTTGCAAAGGTATTAAGTGGAATCGAAAAACTCTCTTTGGAATATGGCCTTCGCTGTATGAATGTATTTCATGCAGGTGATGGTAACTTACATCCATTAATTTTATATGATGCTAACCAACCTGGAGAACTAAAAAGAACCGAAGAATTTGGAGCAAAAATACTGGAGATGTGCATTCAAGTTGGCGGAACTATTACGGGCGAACATGGTGTCGGTATAGAAAAAATCAATCAAATGTGCTCACAGTTTAAAACGGGTGAACTTGAAATATTTCATGCTGTAAAAGATGTATTCGATCCTGACGGGCTATTAAACCCTGGAAAGGCTGTGCCTACTTTGCGTCGTTGTGCCGAACATGGCGCCATGCATGTACATAGAAATGAAGAAAAATTTCCTGAACTACCTAGATTTTAACAATTGGAAAGGTTAACTGAATGGACATATTTATAGACTAAGCATATGAATGACATTATTAACCAATGTGCCAATACTATACGTGAAGCGGCGAAACACAAACTCCCATTGCGTATACGAGGTGGTGGCAGTAAAGACTTTTATGGTAACAATATAAAGGGAAATAATAGCGATATTCTAAGTGCTACTACGTATACCGGTATAGTAAATTACGATCCAACAGAATTAGTAATAACTGCTCGCACTGGAACCCTTCTAACAGATCTTGAATCTGAATTAAGGAAAAATAATCAAATGCTGCCTTTTGAGCCCCCTCATTTTGGTTCTAACGCCACACTTGGTGGCTGTGTTGCCAGTGGATTGTCTGGCCCCCGCCGAGTATCAGTTGGTGCAATCCGTGATTTTGTCTTGGGTGTACGTATGCTCGATGGCATGGGAAACGATTTACATTTTGGCGGACAAGTAATAAAGAATGTTGCAGGCTACGATATTTCTCGTTTGATGACAGGATCAATGGGAACCCTGGGATTGCTGTTAGAAATTTCTTTCAAGGTGTTGCCGTTACCGCCCGTTGAATTGACATTACGTATGCAAATGAAAGAAACCACTGCCATTGAAAAGATGAATCAGTGGGCTGGGAAGCCACTACCGATTTCTGCAACTTGTTTTAATGATGATAATCTAACACTGAGACTTTCCGGTTCAGAATCAGGGGTATATGCAGCCCAGACAAAATTAGGTGGGGAAGTGATATCTGATAGTCTAACTTTTTGGAATTCAATTCGTGAACAGTCCCATTCTTTTTTTAATACGAATAAGTCATTATGGCGCTTGTCTGTAAAATCAAGTATTCCACCATTACTATTACCGGGACAGCAATTGATCGAGTGGGGTGGAGCATTACGCTGGATTTCATGTGATGAAAACATAAAAGACGATGAAAATATTTTTCGCTCGGTAACAAGTTCTGTGGGTGGTAACGCTACGCTATTCCGTAACAATAAACAATCTGTTTCGGCCTTTCATCATCCAGGGGCAGAGATGATGAAAATTTACCAGCGTATAAAGAAAAAGTTTGATCCTGCTGGTATTCTTAATCCTAACCGAATGTACCTAGAGTTTTAAGGAAATGCAGACCAATCTTGCTAGTTTTATTAAAGACTCCCCTGAAGGAAATGAAGCAGACACTATACTTAGGAGCTGTGTCCACTGCGGTTTCTGCTTAGCTACTTGCCCAACTTATCAGTTACTGGATGATGAGTTAGATAGTCCACGCGGGCGTATCTATCTTATGAAGCAGATGCTTGAAGGAGATACACCTACCCAAAAAACTCAATTACACCTGGACCGCTGCCTCACCTGCAGATCATGTGAAACCATTTGCCCGTCTGGTGTACGCTATGGTCGATTAGTAGACATATGCCGTAATATCGTTGAAAAACAGGTTGGGCGTAATTTAGGTGCCACTATCATAAGGTACGCATTACTCAAAATATTGCCCAACCCAAGAATTTTTGCACCGCTATTCAAATTAGGACAAATTTGCCGATCATTGTTGCCAAATAGATTTAGAGATTCAGTGCCATCCAAAACCAGAAATGCAGGAACATGGCCCTCAGCAAGACATTCACGGAGGATGCTAGTGCTTGAAGGTTGTGTACAACCAACTATAGCGCCCAATATTAACGCTGCAGCTGCACGGATACTAGATAAGCTTGGTATTTCACTTATTGCAGAAAAGAACGCGAATTGCTGCGGTGCGGTCCCTTACCATCTGAATGCCCAGCAAGAAGGATTAGATTATATGCGGCGTAATATAGATGCTTGGTGGCCACATATTGAAAATGAGATAGGCCAGGGAATTGAAGCAATAGTGATGACCGCAAGTGGTTGCGGGGTAACGGTAAAAGAGTATGGAGATTTGTTGAGTCATGACCATATTTATGCAAAAAAAGCAGCTCACATTTCGAAACTAACTAAAGACATTAGCGAAATTATAGAAATTGAAACTAGAAATCATCCTTTATTAGATAATTCTATGTGTACTACTAATAAATCAAAACTTTCTTTCCACTCTCCCTGTACTCTTCAACATGGGTTACAGATAAATGGAGTAGTAGAAAAAATCCTGATAAATGCAGGCCTTGATTTAACTTTTGTTCAGGATGCCCATCTCTGTTGCGGGGCTGCAGGAACTTATTCAATCCTACAGCCACAATTGTCAAAGCAATTGCTTAGAAATAAAATTGTAGAACTTGAATCTAGTAGTCCGACTCAGATCGTAACCGCGAATATTGGCTGTCTTATACATCTACAAAGCGGCACATCATCGACAATCAAACACTGGATTGAAGTCTTAGATGAAAAACTGTGCAGCCATTATACATAGACAGTATTTGCATTTTCCATCAGAGTGGTAGAATGGACATTAATTTTAAGTTTCTAAATTTGTAGAGAAGTATGACAGAAAAAGTAAATTGTGCTGACCAAGTCAATCAAATGGGGAAATTATCTAAATGGAAAAATTAACTAAAGAACATATATCCACATCATTACGTGAAGTCCCACTTTTTTCTTCGTTATCGTCTGAACTTATCGAGTTATTGGCAAATGTGGTAACAACAAGAAATTTTCCAAAAAATACTTTTATCCTTTCTGCCGGTGATAAAGCTGATTCTCTTTATATAATTCATTCTGGAAGCGTCAAAGTTAGTATTGTAGATATTGATGGTAAAGAAGTTATATTGTCATTATTGGAGCAAGGAGATATTTTTGGTGAAATGGCTTTAATTGATGATCACCCACGTTCTGCTGACATTGTT
>JAHELA010000141.1 GCA_024644425.1 Nitrosomonadaceae bacterium | reverse complement strand
GTGTGAGTTCGTTCTGTGCGTTGGATAATCTAAGTTGTAATGGCTTAATCCAGGTATTAAATTGTTGTGCACTTAGTTCTTTCTTGAAATGTTTAAGACAAGAAAGCCAAAAGGTATCCATCGTTGCCATGATTTTGAGATATTCGTTTGGAAAAGAGAAAATTAAAATACAAATAAAGATGAATATATTCTAGTCTTTTTCAGAACACTTATCCACATGATTAGGGTATTCTGAAAAATAAAAAATATTCTTGACCATTTAATTATGTTAGATCAAGGGTCTTTAAAATATTCTTCCTAGAAGCGCCCTTGTTAAACGGCATATAGGAATACGGCGCAACAGAATTACCCCGAGATATTTTGATTGCCTTTATTACTAATAGAAAAATAGAGAAGAAATAATTATATTAAAGTAAGCAGAAATAAAAGTTGACATTGTCCCCTATAAAGAGTTGTAATAACGGGTTTATTTAAATGAAAGCCTGGCTTGATTAACTACTAGGGCCTCGGGGCTAAAAAGAAGTGAAAGGAAATAAATAATGAAACGCACTTATCAACCGTCTGTCATTCGAAGAAAACGTACTCACGGCTTTCTGGTTCGCATGAGAACTAATGGTGGGGCTGCTGTTATCAGGGCTCGTCGAGCTAAAGGACGTACTCGATTGGGGGTTTAAGATTTAACGGGCCCAAAGAAAGTTTTAACTTTTGGGGAATTGGATTATTTGTTTGTTGCCAAAAAGCCACCGGTTGCATAAGGCCAAAGAATTTTCCTCGGTCATTCAGTTCAGATGTTCTGCTAGCAGCGAATTTCTCCAGGTTTTCGCTAAACCCAACAATCTTATCCATTCGAGATTAGGGGTAATCGTTGCTGGTAAAATTGAACGGCTTGCTGCCAAACGAAATCGAGCAAAACGACTATTACGAGAATCATTTCGTAAGCAACAACGTGATTTAACGGGGTTAGATTTTGTTATTCGTTTGCGTCGCCCAATTACTGAGCAGGATTCCTCTCAGATGAGAGATGAAGCCAGAGTATTAATGATCCAATTACAACGATGTCGCGGATAATTATCAGCCTCATTAGATTTTACCAATATTTTCTAAGCCCTTTTTTTGGGCCCTCGTGTAGGTTTAGCCCTTCTTGTTCGCATTATGCGCATGAAGCGCTGGCAAAACATGGCGTATTGCGAGGAACACTTTTGAGCGTGTGGCGGATTCTACGTTGCAACCCTTGGACCAACGGTGGTCATGATCCTGTTCCTTGAGTTGTGGGCCATCCGGAGACTGTCGTTATCAACGCCATGATTAGTGCAACTATTTGTAAAAAACAATATAACAAAGCAAGATGGATATAAAAAAACTTGTTCTCGTCATAATTTTTTTTACTTCCGCATTATTTTTGTGGGAGGAGTGGCAAAAGGAACAACAACCACAGTCTACCAGCAAAAATATTGGGGGAAGGCAAAATGAGCAACAGGCGCCTTCTTCTAATAGCCTTGTGACACAAGGCCCAATAAACGAATCGACGTCTCAGCCTCAGAATGAAACCCCAGTACCGGGAGAAAAACTTATCTCTGCTCAACCGGCCAAGGACTCAACTCCTAAAGATGGTGTTGTTTCTACCGCTGCTGCGAGCAAGCTGGAATCGGGCGAAAGAATTCAGGTAAAAACAGACATGGTTTTTGCAGAAATTGATACTGTAGGCGGGGACCTGCGCCGTTTAGATTTATTACAACATCCTGCCAGAGAAGATAAAAACAAGCCCTTTGCATTATTACAGAATCGGTTTGGACGGACATATGTTGCTCAGTCGGGGTTAATAGGAGAGGGTCTTCCTAGCCATAAAACGCGTTATACGGGCGATACCGGCAGATATAATTTAGTTGCTGGACAAGACAAAGTTGAGGTGCGATTGCCTGCTCCTGAAGTTGACGGGATACAAGTTACCAAGATTTATACTTTTCATCGCGGTAGTTATCTTGTGGACGTTAGTTTCGAGATTGACAACCAAGGAAGCAATGCAATTCAGCCCTTTTCTTATTTTCAAGTGTTGCGTGATAGCACTACCGCGGAAACCTCGATGTTAATGGTTCCGCAATATACAGGCGCAACGGTTTATACCGAGGAAGAGAAATTCCAGAAAGTAAAATTTACAGATCTAGATGAAGGAACAGCTACTTATCCTAAAAATGCTGACAATGGTTGGATTGCTATGCAGGAGCATTATTTTCTTACTGCATGGCTGCCTAAAGAGAAAACGTTGCGCGAGTACTATGCTAAAAGCTTGGGAGGGAATCAATATACCGCTGGGGTAATTGTGCCAGTAGGAGCAATTCAACCAGGCGAAAAGGCTAGAGTCGCTATTCCTCTTTATGCGGGCCCGCAAGAACAAAGCAAGCTTGCTGAGTTAGCGCAAGGCCTTGATTTAGTGGTTGATTATGGCTGGCTTACTGTTATTGGCGCACCATTATTTTGGTTGTTATCCTTATTTCATTCTTGGACCGGGAACTGGGGGGTTTCGATTATTTTGCTGACAATGTTGGTCAAGTTGCTGTTTTTCCCCTTGTCAGCCGCAGGTTATCGTTCAATGGCAAAACTAAAAGCAGTTACTCCTAAATTACAGCGATTGCGCGAACAACACGGAAACGACCGGCAGAAAATGAACCAAGCAATGATGGAATTTTATAAAGCTGAAAAAATTAATCCTATGGGCGGTTGTTTGCCTATATTAGTTCAAATCCCAGTATTTATCTCACTTTTCTGGGTTTTGCTTGCCAGTGTGGAGTTGCGCTACGCGCCTTTTGCGCTGTGGATACAAGATTTATCTACCCCTGATCCTTATTATGTGTTGCCGGTCATTATGGGGGTTTCTATGTTTATTCAAACCAAGCTCAATCCTACAGCAACCGATCCGATTCAGGCGAGGGTAATGCAGATTTTGCCCGTGGTCTTCAGCATATTTTTCTTCTTTTTCCCCGCAGGGCTGGTATTATATTCTTTGGTTAATAATACACTTTCTATTGCTCAACAATGGCAAATTACACGTATGTACGCCCCATCTAACACCGCTGTTACCCCTTCTTCAACCAAGAAAAAATGAGTTACATTTCCCGCGACGGCTATAATTGAACCCAAGTTCAATTACTTTCATGGGCAACACAGACATTATTGCTGCTATTGCGACTCCTTTGGGACGGGGTGGAATTGGAATAGTTCGGCTTTCAGGTAAAAATCTACAGCAAATAGCCAAAGTAATTTTAGGAGGCCTTCCAAAAGGGCGCCATGCTAGCCTAAGTAATTTTAAAGATAAAAATGGATTGATCATAGATCAGGGCGTTGCTATTTTTTACCCTTCTCCTCACTCATATACCGGCGAAGACGTGTTGGAGCTTCAGGGCCATGGCGGCCCAGCAGTAATGAATATGTTGTTATCCTGTTGTATCTCTGCGGGCGCTCGCCTAGCAGAGCCGGGAGAGTTTACGCTGCGCGCTTTCCTTAACAATAAACTTGATCTTGCTCAAGCTGAAGGGGTGGCAGACGTTATAGAGGCCAGCACTAACGAAGCCGTACATTGCGCGATGCGCTCATTACAAGGCGAGTTTTCTTCTGCGATTTGTATGCTGAAACAGGCTCTTATTGATTTGCGTATGCATGTGGAAGCAACATTGGATTTTCCAGAGGAAGATACGAGCCATTTGCAACAAACGGATGTTTATAACTCACTTAAAGAGATTCGGTCACAAATGGAGAAAGTGCTAACGGCTAGTCGACAGGGCAGTTTGTTGCGTGAAGGAGCGCACGTGGTTTTAGTGGGCCAGCCAAATGTAGGGAAATCTAGCTTAATGAACAGATTAGCAAAAGAAGA
>JAHELA010000022.1 GCA_024644425.1 Nitrosomonadaceae bacterium | reverse complement strand
TACATAAACCGACAGAACCCACGCTGTATCGCTCTTTCCAGTACCGTGAGTATCGCCCGAATTACCAAATAAATCAACCAGCAGGCAGCTCACCACCCGGAATTTTATAGACCCAATAACTCATATTTAGTGTAAAAACTTGGCGTTGTTGTCAGTTCAATAGTATTGGCATACTAGATTTCAACTTTTTTCTTTAATGGATGCTCTAGTCTGCTACAAAAAATTATCATTAAATCAGGATAGTAAAGCTTCTTGATGCGGGCAATAAAATTTGTCAAATTAACTTTTAATAAACCATAATCTTTTAATGGTGATTCGATTGGGTAACCTAAGGTATTAATTAAAATTCCAAATGCACTGGCGTCTAGTGTAGTCGGTTGTTTACCAAGGAAATATTTTTATTGTCTAAGAAAGACGATAGCGCATCGATGTCCAACATATCTAGCTTGAATATTTCGTCAGCATTATGTCGTCCAATACCATGACCATAAATTTGTTTCTTGATCTTATTTCTAAAATAAATAGCTGCTATTTCTCTAATACAGGTGGCATTACACTAAAAATAGCTTTTTTATTGATCTGCCAGTTTGTATCCAAGTATTGCCATCGCGAATACATTGATGCCCAATATAAATGTTTTTTAAGTAAGTGCTGCATTACTAAGGATAAGGCCAGCTCTGTTTTATTTAGACCTTCATCCAGATCATTATTATTTTTTTCAGATACTGGATAATAAATTGCGAGTTTTCTAACTTAATCTCGCCATCTTCTATATAGGGCAGCTTTCCCTTAGGTGCAGTTAAAGGAAGTATTGTCTTAACTTCATACTCTATATCAGCCATTCGCAAATATGTTTCTATTTTACAACAGAAATGGATTAAGTTAGGGATGCCCCAAGTACGCTCGAGCTGGTAGAGCTTCAACATTACTAAAGTCCCAACTTAAAATGACTAAAAACTGAAAGTCCTAACGGATCAAGACGACTTTACCCTGGGGGTACCCTTGTCGCCACTATTAGATGTATCATAGCGAACTTCTACAATTTTTAATAAATGGTGCGCCCAACACGATTCGAACGTGTGACCCCCGCCTTCGGAGGGCGGTACTCTATCCAGCTGAGCTATGGGCGCAATGAGGTTATGTAACGGGCATCAATATAGTAACAATAGCACATTTTGTTGTGCTGCTCGTTCAATATAGTTGTATGCAAATTGTTCTATCAATACTATGATGATCTATATTTTTATTGCACCATCATTATTTATACTGGAAGGATCATTGTGAGCGATACAGAAGAAAATTCCTCGGGTATTGGTACTCCGGCACAATTGATTTCTATTATTGTGGCTGCTTTTGTATTTCCAGTTACGATTGTCGTATTGCTGGCCCAGCTTGCATCAGGAGGCATTTCTCTGGATAAAGATGATCCTTCTTTATCAGCAGAAGCAATAACTAAGCGACTTAAGCCAGTTGGTTCGTTAGTGTTGGCAAGCGCTTCCCAACAGGCTGATGCGAAACTAAAAAAAGACGTTGGTCAAGCTGTGACAGAACTATCGGATATAGCTACTAGTGATGCAGACAAGGTAAAGGTGGTTTATACAACCAGCTGTGCTGCATGTCATACAAGTGGAGCCGCAGGCGCACCTAAGTTAGGGGATAAGAATGCGTGGGCACCACGTATAAAGAGCGGCAACGATACACTATATAACAGCGCAATCAACGGCAAGAAAGCAATGCCTGCCAAAGGTGGTAACGTCAATTTGTCTGATGTCGATGTCAAGGCTGTTGTGGATTATATGGTAAGTCAGGCAAAGTAAGTCGTGAATAGATTAAGTGCTTTTTTAAAAAAGGGGCAGTTCTAATCTGTCTTTTATCTTGTAAGGTTGTATCATTCATGGCTACTTATGCGATCGGTGATTTACAAGGTCGTTACAATGAGTTAAGACAGCTGCTTGACCTGATCTGTTTTCATCCAAAAGACAAATTGTGGTTAGTAGGAGATATTGTCAATCGCGGACCAAATTCCTTGGTTCTATTACGTTTTCTTAAAACAATAAGTGATGCTTTGGTCATAGTGCTTGGGAACCATGATTTGCACTTACTAATGGTTGCAGAAGGTTGTGCTAAGGCACATCCTAGTGATACTTTGCAAGAAATTCTAAATGCGCCTGATCGAGATGAGTTGCTCCATTGGTTACAGTATCAGCGAATGCTATATGAGGAAGGTGAATATGTCATGGTACATGCTGGCTTATTACCTTCATGGAGTGTGGCCCAAGCAGCACAGCTAGCGAAAGAGGTCGAAACTCATTTACGTGATGATGACCGAATAAGCTTTCGTAAATTTTGTTCCCATATATATGGAAATCAGCCTAATCAATGGGACAATAATCTCAAAGGCTACGATCGTATGCGGGTAATCATCAATGCTATGACACGTATGCGCGTGTGTACTCACGATGGAAGAATGGATTTTACATTTAAAGGTCAATTGCAGGATGTCCCAGATGGATACTTTCCTTGGTTTGAAGTACCGAATCGCGCTAGTAGAGAAGCAACTATCATTTGTGGTCATTGGTCGGCACTCGCTTTGCATGTAAGGCACAATCTAATTGCCTTGGATACAGGTTGTACATGGGGTGGTAGCCTTACAGCTGTTCGGTTGGAGGATAGGAAGATATTCCAGGTGCCTTGTGCGGAATTGGGAGAGATAGCGCATTTGCAATAGCTTGTTCAGTAGAACGCGCAAGTTCACGCCGGTTCTTTCCTCTGCTATCAATAGGATCAGAAAAGATCAATTCTACATCTATCCATGGCTGTTTAAGTATTTGCCGCAGCGAATCAAGCAATGAAACATTAACGTATACAGCAGCCTTACTGACTTCTCCTGATGCGTCATGGTAACGAATTGCAACTGGGTATAATATAGCTTCAACTGATACGGCAGGTTGTAATAGTGACGCATGGAAGTGTTGAAGTTTGGTGCCATCACCAGTTGTACCTTCCGGAAATACTGAGACCCGATCTCCAAGCGTGAGTGCATTCCCAATGTCTTGATTAATACGAGCAGTATCTCTACGTTTGGCGCGCTCGATGAATAAAGTTCCTACATTCCGACTAAACCAGCCGAATAACGGCCAGTTGCGAATCTCTGATTTTGCAACGAAACGAGCAGGACATACTGAATTGAGAGAATAAACATCTAACCATGAAACATGATTGGCTACTAACATTATTGGTTGATCTTTTGCTTCAGGTACAGTGCCGCTTAAGCGTAATCTGATACAGAGAATCGCAAGTAATCGTACTGACCACTTTTGTACCATACGTTCTTGAACTGATTGACTGACATGTGGGTACAATGCGGATTGCACTAGTCCAGAAATAATGTGAAGCAACAAGCAAGTGGCACGAAAAGTTTGTTTCAGTTTGCTGGTAGTAATGTTACTCATACCCTATTATCACATCAATAATGGTGAAAAGTCTTGATAGAAAGTTAGCAGTAATTAATGGTGAGAATCCTATTGTAGCTAGAATTCCTCTTCAAAAATATCATTTGCGTAGCTGGTACAGTCAACTATTTTTAACAACAAACTCGACAGAGTTATCATATCTATCCATTGGTGATTTTTATAGAATACGGCTACCAAAGGCCTCAAAATAATGCTGATCAATTTCATCACTACTAAAGTTGTGATTTTGTCCTCCACGTTCAGCTATTTTTAGTGCCCCCATAAGTGACCCAAGCTGTCCAGTATTTTGCCAATCCATTTCGTTAGCAATACCATAAAGTAATCCCGCTCGGTAAGCATCGCCACACCCGGTCGGATCAACCTGCACATCCGATTGAACGCATGGTATTTCAATTTGTTTACCACTGTAGAAAATAACCGATCCTTGCGAACCTTTTGTGACCACCAATCCTTTTACAAGTTTTGCTAGTTCTTTTAGTGTGCGCCCAGTACGTTCCTGCAATAACTGACCTTCATAATCATTAACCGTGATGTAATCAGCCTTATTGATAAAATTAAGCAATTCTTCGCCATTAAACATTGGTAGCCCTTGGCCAGGGTCGAATATGAAAGGGATTCCAGATTCATAGAACTCGCTCGCATGCTGTATCATGCCATCACGCCCGTCAGGGGCAACAATACCAAGTTCTATATCTTTCGCATCGTCTACGTGATTTTGATGTGAAAAATTCATCGCACCAGGATGAAAAGCAGTGATTTGGTTATCTGCAAGATCAGTCATGATAAATGCTTGCGCAGAAAATGTATTTTCCACATGGCGAATATGGGTTTGTATCAAGTTTAATTTTTTCAATCGATGACCGTAAGGTTGATGATCATCACCAACTGTAGCCATGATAAGTGGGGACCCACCAATCATTTGTAGGTTATAGGCGATGTTACCAGCGCAACCTCCAAATTCCCTTCGCATGTCTGGAACAAGAAATGCCACATTTAGTATATGGATATTTTCTGGCAAAATATGATTCTTGAAATGATCATGAAACACCATAATAGTGTCGTAAGCGATTGATCCACAGATAAGTGTATACATAGTTTCTTTAACGTAATATTAGGAAGCTTAATAGTAGATAGTAGAAGTGGATAGCTTCCAACTCCGGATATAGGATCATTTTTATGAAATGGAGAATATAATTATTAGTCGTTATCCTGCCGGATATCTACTGTTTCCAAGCCAAATCAAGTTCTCGCGCAGCTTTGACATCATCTAATCTACGCACACATGTAGTATAGGGCGCACCTTTGACTAATTCTGGTTGTGTGTGAGCCTCCGTCAAAATTTCCTTCATAGATAGAACAAAGGCATCAAGGGTTTCCTTCGATTCAGTTTCAGCTGGTTCTATTAGTAAACATTCTGGAACCAGAAGTGGAAAATAAGTGGTAGGGGCGTGGTAGCCCTTATCTAGTAATCGTTTGGCCACATTCATCGCGGTTACGCCGGTTTTTTCTTTAAGGTCTTTTAACGTAACAATAAATTCATGGCTGGCTCGACGAGTGGGGTAAGCAACTTCAAATCCCACTTTGCTTAACTCAGTCATCAGATAATTGGCATTGAGTGTTGCAAATTCAGCTACTCGATGCATACCTTCTGCTCCTAACAAACGGGCATAGACATACGCTCTTAATAACACACCTGAATTGCCCATATGTGCAGAAAATCTACCAATTGATTGTGGTATATCTTTTTCTGTTAGCCAATGATATTTTCCATTTTTAAAAGCTACTACTGGAACGGGTATGAACGGTAATAGTCGTTTTGCAACTCCCACAGGGGCAGAACCTGGACCACCTCCACCATGAGGAGTAGAAAATGTTTTGTGAAGATTTATATGAATTACATCAAAACCCATGTCACCAGGCTTCACTTTACCTAGTATTGCATTCAAATTTGCGCCATCATAATATAGCAGCCCACCTGCCTGGTGAACAATTCTGCTCATTTCTGCAATATTTTTCTCGAATACTCCAAGTGTGGATGGGTTGGTTAGCATCAATCCTGCTGTTTGTGGGCCTACTGCTGCTTTCAAGGCGTCCATATCAACATCACCTTCTTTGTCAGTAGAAATTTCTACTACTTTATAGCCACACATTACTGCAGTTGCAGGGTTAGTACCATGGGCTGCATCAGGCACGATGATTTCAGTTCGAGTATTGTCACCACGTGATTCATGATATGCACGTATCATCGCCACACCGATAAGTTCACCTTGTGCACCGGCCATTGGTGTAAGGCTTACACTTGTCATGCCAGTTACATCCATAAGTATTTCTTGCAATTCATACATGCATGCCAAGTAACCTTGACCAGTATCTTCTGGGGCAAGTGGATGCCGTGACAAAAATTGTGGCAGCATGGCCAATGAGTTACATGCACGTGGATTGTATTTCATTGTGCAAGAACCAAGCGGATAAAATTCTGTATCTATTGAAAAATTCTTTTGTGACAGGCGAGTGTAATGTCGTACTGCGTCCATCTCAGATACCTCTGGTAGTAGTAGCGGTGTTTTACGTACCAATTTCTGTGGAATATCTTTGATTTCTGCTGTAGACGCAGGAAATTGTGAATAATTGCGTCTTTCAGGACGTGAGTGCTCAAATATCAACATGGTTAAGTATCTCGCCTAATAGATAAATATTTACTTCAAAGCAGCTAAAGCTGCCTCATAATTTGGTTCATCCTTTATTTCTGATACTAATTCAGCATGAATCACATTATCAGTTTCATCTAATACTATTACAGCGCGTGCTGTGATACCTGCTAGAGGGCCATCAGCAATTGCAACACCATAATTTTTCATAAAATCTGCGCCACGCATGGTAGACAATACGATTACTTTATCCAGCCCTTCAGTACTACAGAAGCGGCTCATTGCAAAAGGTAGGTCAGCAGAAATTATTAGTACTGTAGTATTACTCAAATTACTTGCTTTTTCGTTAAACTTGCGTGTAGAAATGGCACATACAGGTGTATCTAGACTAGGCACGATGTTAAGTACTTTTTTCTTATTAGCAAAATCCGACAGCGAAACATCTTTTAAATCTTTGTCCACTAGTGAAAAGGCTGGTGCTTTAGTGCCAATTTTTGGAAAGGTGCCTTCTATCCTGATAGGGTTGTTTGCAAAAGTGACCATATTCTTCTCCTTAAATGAAAGAGGTTAAAAATCAATCAAGTATACGTAGCGTTAAACATAGACGTATTTTATTAGGCTATTGCATGACCAAAATACTTCGAATATTTTTTTAGATCAGCTGGTATTTTGGTTTCAGTGACACACAATAGTACTGCATTACCAAGTTCTGGAAAATATTCCTTTAGATTCAGCCCTGCTATTATTCCTTGAGCTTTAAGCGCATGCAGTACTTTGTCCGCTGAAGTTGGTAGCGTTAGAACCGCTTCGTGAAACAATGGCCCACTAAAAGCTCTTTTTACTCCCTTAAAAGTTTCTAATTCTTCTATTAGAGCCAGGGTGTTAGCGTGAGATTTCTCGGCAATTCTTCGTAATCCTTCGGGTCCTAGTAAGGCCATATATATTGTGGCAGCAGTTACCATCAATCCTTGATTTGTGCAGATGTTGGAAGTAGCTTTGGAGCGACGAATATGTTGTTCACGAGCCTGAAGCGTCAGGACAAAGCCAGAATTTCCTTCCATATCCGTCGTGCGGCCAATGATACGTCCTGGCATTTGTCGTACTAGTTTCTGTTTACAAGCCATAAAGCCAAAATAAGGTCCGCCACTTGAGAGCGGAATACCTAATGGTTGACCTTCACCCACTGCTACATCGGCACCATTGCTACCCCATTCACCAGGAGGAGAAAGCATTGCTAGGGCTAACGGGTTTACCACGCCTATAGCTAGTGCGTTGTTCTTGTAAGCCCAATCAGTAAGTGCATCAACTTCTTCGAGCACACCAAAAAAATTTGGTTGAGGGATTACCAATGCTGCAATGTCTTGGCCTACATAGGGTGCAAGGCTTTCTAAAAGTATGTGTCCGCATTCACTACAGTAGGGAATTTCTACTATTTCAATACTCTGATTCTTCACAATGGTATTGACCACCTTACGGTAAACAGGATGAATAGTAGATGGCATCAGCACCTTACGAGAGCTTCTATGTGAACGAACCGCCATCAATACTGCTTCAGCTAGTGCAGAAGCACCATCGTACATACTCGCATTTGATACATCCATTCCAGTGAGTGAAGCCATCATGGATTGGTATTCGTACAGTAGTTGTAGTGTACCTTGGCTTGCTTCCGCCTGATAAGGAGTGTAGGAAGAATAGAATTCACCACGAGTAGTAATCTGCCATACTGCAGCAGGAATATGATGCTCATATGCGCCTGCACCAATAAAATTGAGATAGCGCCCATCAGTTTCGGCTCGTTCCATCATTAGCCTGGATGTTTCCATTTCATTCAAGCCTGCAGCCACCTGTTTTAATGTACCGCTTTTTAAAGTAGAGGGAATTTCATCGAAAAGATCTTCAATGGTGTTTGTGCCGATGCTTGCAAGCATCGCAGTTATATCTTCTTCAGTATGTGGTATAAACGGCATAGTGTAGTTTCGTAAATCGTGAGTAATACAAAATTAATAGAGAGAGCTTAATGATAAAGTAGCAGATACAAATTATCTTATATCAATGTGCTTCACTTTCCAGTAATTTTTGGTATTCCGTTGAGTCGAGTAAATCATTTAGGTCGGCTGAGTTAGAGGGCTTTAATTTATACAGCCATGCTGAGTAAGCATCCTGATTAATTTTTTCGGGAGCAGCTTCAAGTTCAGGATTAATTGAAATTACTTCTCCAGTTATAGGCGTGTACACGTCAGCCGCTGCTTTAACTGATTCAACAACAGCACATTCTTCTCCCTGCTGTAGCTGACGTCCAACTTTAGGGGTTTCTACAAATACCATGTCACCTAATAACTCCTGAGCATGGTGTGTAATTCCAATCGTAGCTGTACCATCTTCTTCAAGCTTTACCCATTCATGGGATTTGGTGTATTTAAGGTGAGTTGGAATATTCATGTTTAAGCTCCGAAATTAAATAATGTAGCTTTATAATTCAAATTAAACTTTTTCCATTTCGTACAAATGGATACTTTACTACTCTTGCTCGCAGCTTTTTTTCTCGTACCAAAACATGTACCTCATCACCTACAGATATTTGTATTGGTAACCGTGCCAGAGCAATAGATATGTTTAGTGTAGGCGAAAACCCACCACTTGTAATTTCTCCGTTGTCTTCTTCTTTGCTATATTGCGTAGAGACTTTTTGGTGGCTTCGCAATACACCACGATCAAGAAGTAATAGGCCAAGTAGTTGATATTTAACATTTGTTTCTAGAAGAGCTTTCTTGCCAATGAAATTACGGTCACTTTTTAAGTCAACCGTCCATGTTAGTCCTGATTCCAGCGGACTTATTGTTTCATCCATATCTTGTCCATATAGATTCATGCCAGCTTCTAGTCGTAATGTATCACGAGCACCGAGTCCTGCAGGGCCTACTCTTGCGGCATAGAGCATTTTCCATAAATATGAGGCATCATCGTTAGGCAATGTAATTTCAAAGCCATCCTCACCTGTGTATCCGGTTCGGGCAATAAAGTATTTGTCAAATGTGGTTGCCTGAAATAACTTTAGATTTTCTGTTGCTGCTTGGGAACCAGGAATAGCTTGCCAAACCTTAGCACGTGCATTTGGACCTTGAACTGCTATCATAGCAAGATCTCGGCGTGGAGTAATTTCTAGTCCTGGAGCAAGCTTATTACACTGCGCACTTATCCAAGACATATCTTTTTCAGCAGTACCTGCATTTACAACTAAGCGGAACCACGCTTCTGAAAGGAAATAAATTATGAGATCATCTATCACCCCACCCTTAGGGTTGAGCATACAGGTATAAAGTGCTTTACCAGGTTGTTTTAGCTTGTTTACGTTGTTAGCAACTAGTTGTCTTAAAAAATCACGTACATGATCACCCTTAATATCTACCGCCAGCATGTGAGACACGTCAAACATACCCGCATCATTACGTACTTTATGATGCTCGTCCAGCTGAGAGCCATAGTGTAGGGGCATATCCCATCCACCAAAATCAACCATTTTTGCATTCATATTACGGTGCGTTTGATTAAGTGATGTCGTTTTCATTACAAATCAATTTTACAAAATAAAAAAGGTGAAGCCATAAATATGACTTCACCCCTCTGTCCTTTATACCTGAGAGATTACGGAATTTTATTCCGTGTGCCCCTTCGGTGGCCGATATATGTATCAGCACTCTCCAGAATAGCCTGTAGTAAGCGGTCTTCAGGGATCAATATTAGTTTGATCTATGCCTGAGCGATTCCGGGGGGTTGCGCCTTCGGCGGCGCTAATGATACTGGCGCACTCTTCCGTTTAAATACAAATGGCTGAACGCGAATTATACTCTAGCGTTAGTAAATAAGACAAGGTATGCATACTGTTATACTCTGAATCAATTTTTGGTTTATCAGTTGGAAAATTAGCTAGCCAATTAATCTCAAAAATTTCAAAATTATGTAATGCTGGCGTACTTTAATTACAAACTTTGTAAAAAGGATAAAATTTTCATTTTACATACGAATTAGGTAGGCCATAATAGATAGTATGTATAGGTATTCTTATAAATGAGCGAGACAATATTGCGCCGACATGATTCCTTAAAAATGGCGCCGGAGTCTACTAAACCTATTCTTCTACTGGTTGACGACGACCTTCTTATTACTGAAACCCTGAGTTTCATACTTAACCAAGATTTTGAGGTGTATGTAGTTAAATCACGGCCTCAAGCTATCGAGTTGGTAAGAAAGTTGGTTGCGCCACCCCAGTTAGCATTAGTTGATTTAGGGCTTCCGCCTACCCCACATCGTCCAGAAGAGGGTTTTCAGCTCGTTACTGAACTACTTGCGCATTCACCTGAGATGAAGATTCTAGTGCTATCCGGCCAGAATGAAGAATCTCATGCACGCCATGCTCGATCGCTAGGAGCTGTTGATTTTATTTCCAAGCCGTGCGACCCCCAAGATCTAAAATCACATTTATTTAACGCTTTGAAAACCTATAAAGCTGAAGTTGGCGCAAGGGCATCTGACGCAGGGGATCTAGGGATGGTTGGAAAAAGTGCGCCAATCCAAAAAATGCGTAGCCAAATTATCAGCTATGCTACCGCACCTTACCCAGTATTAATCGAGGGTGAATCGGGTAGCGGAAAAGAACTTGTAGCAGCCCAGCTACACCGCCTTAGCAAGAATTCCGACGCACCTTTTCTTGCGCTCAATTGTGCTGCTATTTCTCCTACGCTAGTTGAGCCAACACTGTTTGGTTACAGCAAGGGTGCCTTTACAGGTGCAGTAAGCGCTAAAACTGGTTATTTTGAGGATGCCGGAGAAGGAGTTTTGTTCTTGGATGAAATAGGTGAATTACCGTTGGATCTGCAGGCAAAACTGTTAAGAGTGTTAGAAAATGGGGAATATCAACGAGTGGGCGAAACTCAGACGCGTAAAAGTAAAGCGCGTGTGATAGCAGCTACAAATCGTGATTTGCGCGAGGAAAGTCACGCCAAACATTTTCGCTCTGACCTTTATCATCGTCTCAGCGTGTTCACTATAAATGTACCAGCACTTCGTGAATTAGGCGATGATCGATTGCTTTTACTGGAGTTTTTTCGGGACTTTTACTCTACTCGAGGGGAGTGCAAACCATTTGATCTTAGTTCTGATGCAATGGCAAGGTGGCAGAACTATCTTTTTCCAGGCAATGTAAGAGAATTACGAAACATCGTGATTCGCCTTTCTACCAAATATGCTGGTCAAACGGTGAGTTTGGAGCAATTAGAAGATGAGCTGGATACTGGGGCCGGTATTGACGAGTTGACTAGTTCTTACATGCTTGGGGACTCCGAATCACAGAAGGAGATAGTAATGAAACAGTTGCAAGGCCAGCAAAATTTCAGTCTTGATCATACGCTCAAGCAATGGGAACAAAGCTATGTTGAAGCAGCACTAAAATTGACTCACGGTAACATTAGTCAGGCAGCAAAACTTTTGGGAGTGAACCGGACCACGCTATATAGTCGAATAGAGGCCGCAGACAAAGTACAGGATTGAACCTGATCCTACCATTTCTAGGATATTCTAGGATATATAAAATTTGACAAATGTAACATGCCACATTCGTGTACTTACGAATATTAACTTAAATTCACCACTAAGTTTCTGGGCATAAGGGACAGAAGAAAATGTATCTTAGTCATTTTGGGCTTGCTGAGCAGCCATTTACAATAACTCCAGTTACCGATTTTTTTTATGGCGGCGCTAACCGCGGTGAAACACTAGAGGCATTGGTTTACGCGATTACACATGGCGAAGGAATAATCAAAATAACAGGTGAAGTTGGTAGTGGTAAAACTATGCTTTGTCGTGTCCTGATGGAGCGGCTACCTGACAATGTAGAAACTATTTATCTTGCAAATCCAAGTTTGTCACGGGAAGAAATTCTCTACAGTATTGCTGATGACTTAAATCTTGATCTTGCTGGAAGTCGTGCGAACGAAGCGTTGCACGTGTTGCAAGATGTATTAATTGAAAAGTATGCGTCTGATAAGCAAGTGGTTGTGTTAATAGATGAGGCTCATGCTATGCCAGCTGAAACGCTGGAGGAACTGAGACTTCTTTACAATCTTGAATCAACCCGTCACAAGTTACTTAAAATTGTTTTGTTTGGTCAGACTGAGTTAGATGAAACGCTATCTTTACCAAATATGCGTCAGTTAAAAGATCGTATTACTCATCATTTCACTACACAACCATTTAACGCAGAAGCAGTGAATGAGTATTTGATGTTCAGAATGCGTGCGGCTGGTTATCATGGTCCGGACATTTTTACTCCTGAAGCAGTAAGCTTGATTGCCAAGGCTTCAGGTGGACTTACTAGGCGAGTAAACATCTATGCAGACAAGTCGTTGCTTGCAGCGTTTATTGGCAATACCCACAGTATAACTGTAGATCACGTTAAGGCAGCGATTGGGGATTCAGAGCTTCGCAATAGAAGATGGCTTGATAGACTCACTGATCGCAGAAAGCCAAATCTAAGAAACTTTAACTATTGGGTAGTAGGCGCCCTTGCTTTGATTATTGGTCTATTGTTGGGTGGATTAGCTCTATAAGTGTAATCTAGTCTCAGTCAGATTTTTTCAAGCAGTATGACTCTTTGCAAGTTATTCAAAACTTAAATTTCTACTCATTTTTAAGTATCTAAAACTGCTGACTCCAGTTTTTTCCGATTAATGCCGATACTTATCGTAACCCTCCTAAATTTGAGGAGGGATAAAATGTACTTGATTCTAGAACAAAGATAGGGGTATCTGTTGCGATAGAAAATTGCGGCACTTCAAAAATACATGTTGTAGGCATTTAATTATTAAGTCACATGTTGTTTCAGATGCGACAAGGCGGAAAGAAAATATTTTTGTAGAAGTTAGATAAGTAATTGTTTTATATATTATTAAGTAACTAGGGGCAATTAAAATTATGACTCATGTTTCATTGAAAAGTACATGTTTATGTCTATTACTTCTTAGTTCTTGTGCTGTGAGGCCGCCAGATTTATCTGAAGGGCATATTGATGCTAAGTCTGATCTCAAAGTTTCATCTAAGGGAGGTATTCCTCAGCCAGTAAAACAGGTAATTCCCCTACCACCGCCTAAACCCACCACCAAACTTGATACATATAGTGTGGTGGTAACTAGCGTTTCCGTTCCAGAAATTCTTTTCGCGCTTGCGCGCGATGCTAGGCTGAATTTGGACATCCATCCTGGTATTAGAGGGTCTGTCACACTCAATGCCATTGATCAAACCCTACCTCAAATTCTTAAACGTATTTCAAAACAAACAGATATACGATATGAAATGGATGGGACAAATTTATCAGTAATGCCTGATACTCCGTTCTTACGTCAATACACAATTGATTACGTTAATATGTCGCGAGATGCAACTGGTACAGTAGGAATTGCTACACAGATTGCCACTCCTGGTGCTACAGGGAGTCCAGGAGGTGTAGGTGGGTCAGGAGCATCTGGGGGGGGCGGTACTAAGGGTAATATTTCACTTACTTCAGTTGCAAATGTTGCTAAAAACCGTTTTTGGGAAACTCTAGAGAAGAACATACGTGACTTGTTACGGGAAACAGATAAAATTCTGCCCGCTGGCTCCTCTTCTCCAGAAGAACAATTGGCAGAAGCTGAATTAATTGAAGCGGAAAGACAAAGTGAAGAGCGCAAGGAAGAAGCGCAGCAGGGCATATCTCCAGATTTTCAGACACTTAAAGAAGATCAAACAGATATACAGCTAAAAGATGATGATGCAGTTAGAGCAGCAAAACGGGCCTTATACAGAGCAAAAAATTTACCTACTTTTCGTGAGGCTGCATCAGTTATAGCCAATCCGGAGGCGGGCATAATTATGGTTCGTGCTACAGGTCGTCAGCACGAGAAAGTTCAAGAATTCCTTGACCGCGTTATGTCGAGTGTACGTCGTCAAGTGCTCATAGAGGCCACTATCGTAGAGGTACAGCTTAACCAGAATTTTCAGAAAGGTATTGACTGGCAATACCTTCAGTCTGACAACCCTCAATTAGCGATTGGCGAGGGTGCAACTTCTCAAGCTATTGATGCAGTAACTGGAGCACTAATACCGGTGGCGGGTCCAGCAATAGTCGCTGGCCAGCTTTTTACTGCAGCCTTTCGTGAAGGAGGTTTTACCTCGACTCTTAAACTGCTTGAAACCTTCGGCACCATAAAAGTTGTTTCAAGTCCAAAATTATCCGTGCTCAACAATCAAACAGCTCTTTTGAAGGTTGTAGATAACCTGGTTTACTTCACGGTTCGTTCTAATGCCTCGCAGAGTCAATTTAATGTAGTGAACACATTTACTTCAACTCCGAATACAGTATCAGTAGGATTCGTGATGAGTGTTACTCCCCAGATTGGTAACGATGACTCAGTTCTACTAAATTTGCGGCCTACGATTTCCCGCACCATTGGCCCTGGAAAACAGGATCCTAACCCTCTACTTGTCAATGTGCCTAGTTTTATTCCTGAGATTCAAACACGTGAAATGGAATCACTGATAAGAGTAAATAACGGGGACATAGCTGTGATGGGCGGGCTAATGCAAGATGATGTGGATAATAGAAACGCCACTGTTCCCGGTTTAGCCAGCGTTCCTTTGGTCGGATATTTGTTTCAGCAACGTAATGAAACAGCACGTAAAACTGAGTTAGTGGTTTTTGTGCGGCCAGTTGTTATCAAGGAAGCCAGTTTGAGAGGCGACTACGGGCATTTACGCGAAACACTACCTAAAGAAAATTTTCTTGTTGAGCCTCGCCCTGTAGTGGAGGAGCTGGGTGATCTGGGTAAGCTGGGTGAGCTAGGTGAGCTCGGAGGTAAATAACCATGAGCCTGTTGCTGGAAGCTTTGAAAAAAGCTGAGCGAGATAAACTGGGAGAGAAGGAACAACCTGCACAGATTGAAGATAATACAGTAGTTAAGGATAAAAACACTTCATCTGTTTCAAATTATGCTTCTGGTGAAGAGCTGGAACTCGTTCCAGAAAAAACTACATTACCATCTAGCACACCTGAAGATGAGCCTAAGCAGAAAACTAAGCACAAATCTACTCAAAATCGCATAGCAGCTCAGAATTTATTTTCAGCAAAGCAAGATAAGAAAAAAGATATCGGAATAGGTCGTCTCAATAAATGGGTGATCTGCTCGGGCATTTTGTTGGTTATTATAGTTATAAGTGCATCTTATTATGTGTGGAAAGAGACAGCCATTACTTCAGAAATTACTCCTTTGCCCGATGGACTCAAGCTCGATTCTGTTCAACAAAGGAGTATTCCATCTCAGGTAGCATCAGAGACCAAAGTAAGTGATGTACCTGAAAATTTAGATATGGCTCCCGTAACTCAAATATCAGAGCCAAGCGAAAAAGTAGATGAAGAGAAAATTTCTGCGTCACTTGTCAAGAGCGATGACACTAGTATCGAAACCATTGATAAACCTTTATCTGCGTCCTCTGTTAATTCAGAGCAACCCACCCCAACTTCTAAGAGTGATGAAAGGGAGTATCTAACAGACAAGGAAAATATCAAT
>JAHELA010000140.1 GCA_024644425.1 Nitrosomonadaceae bacterium | reverse complement strand
AAATTTTTAGAACTGGTACATCGTCTTGACAGAGAAACGTCAGGAGTCCTGCTACTCGCTAAGAAACGTACGGCACTTGTCGAATTACACCGTCAAATCCGTGAAAGAAAAATGGAAAAACACTACCTGGTGTTGGTAAAGGGGAAATGGCAGAATACAAAGCAGAGCGTTAAACTGACACTTAATAAATACGTTACAACAGAGGGAGAGCGTCGTGTAACGGTAGTTATAGAGGATAAAAAGAAGAAAGGAAAAGCTATGTCCCATACTGTATTTACTTTACTGAAATCCTGGAAGGATTTCAGTTTATTGGAAGCAGAACTAAAAACTGGACGCACTCATCAAATCAGAGTACATCTTGCCTATTTGGGCTTTCCTGTTGTTGGTGATAACAAATATGGAGATTTTCTGCTTAATAAAAGACTTAATAGGCGTAATGGGCAAGGACCATTTCTACAGCGTATGTTTCTGCATGCTTGTTCAAACACGGTAACACACCCATTAACTGGTGAGAATCTGATAATAGAAGCTCCGCTATCAAAAGATTTAAAAAATTTCTTGAGTGAATTAAAAAGCTAGAATTAGTCAACATAAAAAGGTGAATTCTTAATACGTAATAAATTATTGCATTTTATGATGGGGAAAAAATTTGATTTACTGGTATTTGATTGGGATGGCACACTAGCAGATTCCGCAAATGTAATCGTGTGTTCGATACAAGATGCAGCTCGTGACTTAGGGTTGAATGAGCCCACAAATAAAGAAGCACGACATGTCATCGGCCTGGGGTTAAGCGAAGCCATAGAATACCTTTTTCCTGATCTTCCTGTAAAAGAACATAGATTAATATCAGATCGTTACCGATATCACTACCTTGCGCATCACCATGAAATTTCACTATATGATGGTGTAGTTGAGATAATAAAAACCTTACATGCCGAGAATTTTCTGTTGGCCGTAGCAACAGGTAAAAGTCGTGCTGGACTTAATCGTGCATTTATATCGAGTGGATTAGGAGGCTATTTTCATGCAAGCCGCTGTGCTGATGAGACTTTCTCAAAACCTCATCCAGCAATGCTGTTAGAATTGATGGAACAACTGAGTGTAAAAACTGAACGAACTTTAATGATTGGCGACACATCTCATGACTTGCAAATGGCAATTAATGCTAGAGTACCCGGGCTAGGCGTAACATATGGCGCGCATCCTAGAGAAAAGCTTGAGTCTCTGGTACCTCTTGCTTGCGTTGAAAATGTAATAAATTTACGTTTATGGTTAAATACAAATATCTAATCTTTACAAGTAATAAGCCCGATAGCAATGAACATATGAACCTAATTAATATAAAAAATTACCGCACATGGCCGTATTACTAACTTACTATGGTGTTTATTCTGGTAAAGATAGGTAATTTTTTTGTCCATACCAAAGCTTTTGTTTTTGAATCAAACTAGAATTTAGATTTAATAGAAGGTAAATTTTCGATTATTCAAGAATATATGTAATTTGCTTATGTCACAGAAATTTTATTACAAATAAAATAGTGTCCACACAAACAAATCATATAGGAAAAAAAGCTTCAATCACTTGAAAATTAAGTAACACAATACAATATTTTTTGAAGGATTAACTAAATTATGTTTAATTCTGATAACCGTAATGATGATTGGGAAAAGCAGGTATTAGAAAAACTGGCTTTTACTTCTGTTCAAGAACAGCGTCGATCCCGTCGCTGGAGTATCCTTTTCAAGTCACTTACCTTTTTATACTTATTTATTCTTTTATTTATTGGATTAGGGTGGTTTGGGGACAATGGTGTAGCTATCACTGGCAAACATACTGCTCTTGTCGAGGTTCGTGGGGAAATTTCTGCAAATAGTATTAGTAGTGCGGATAACATCAATAAAGGACTGAAAAATGCTTTTAAAGACAAAAATACACAGGGAGTAATTTTGCGTATTAATAGTCCAGGTGGTAGCCCGGTTCAAGCGGGCTATATCAACGATGAAATTCAACGGTTGCGCACTGAATATCCTGACATACCCCTTTATGCCGTAATTGAAGATGTCTGTGCTTCAGGCGGATATTATGTCGCTGTAGCCGCCGACAAAATTTTTGTAGATAAAGCGAGCATAGTAGGCTCCATCGGTGTATTAATGAATGGATTTGGTTTCACTGGCACTATGGAAAAACTGGGTATCGAACGACGATTACTTACAGCAGGAGAAAATAAAGGTTTTCTTGATCCCTTTTCACCATCTAATCCACAACAACTTAAATATGCCAAGAAAATGTTAGAAGATGTACACGAGCAGTTTATTAAGGTAGTACAGCAAGGTAGAGGAAATCGTTTAAGAAATACACCCGAGATATTCAGCGGTATTGTCTGGACCGGTCAAAAAAGTATAGAACTTGGACTTGCTGATGCTTTGGGTAGTGCTGATTATGTAGCACGCGAAATTATTAAAGCAGAAGATATTGTTGACTACACAACGAAGGAAAGTTTTACGGAACGTTTTGCTAATAGGTTAGGCTCAGCGTCTGCAAATGCATTATTTAACACTGGAAATAGATGGTGGGGATTCCGGTAAAAAAACCTGTAAAAAGAACATAGCCTAAAAAGGGAGCTCACACTACCTCGACACCTTCATCTGCCAGCATCTCTACCAAGGCTATCAATGGTAACCCTATCAGAGCATTTGGATCGTTACTTACCAGATGTTCAATTAATGCGATGCCAAGCCCCTCATACTTTGCGCTACCCGCACAATGATAAGGTTGTTCCTTTGTTAAGTAGTTTCTAATCTGTTGATCACTTAGTTCACGAAATTTAACAAGAGAAGAAATAAGTCGAGACTGCATTCTACCGCTTCGGCTGTTGAAAAGACTTATTGCGGTATGAAAAACTACTTCTCTTCCACGCATGGAATATAATTGCTTAGTTGCAATCTCATGATTAAGTGGCTTTCCAAGGTGAATGCCATCAAGTGCCGCCACTTGATCAGCTCCTATGATGAGAGCATCTGGATAATTCCTAGCAACTGCACGCGCCTTGTTTTCGGCTAAGCGGCAAGCAGTAGTTTCTGGCGATTCACCAGATAAAGCTGTTTCATCAATATTTGGGCTAGAAACTTCAAAAGGAATTTGCAAGCGACAAAGTAGCTCGTAACGATAAGTAGAACTTGATCCAAGAACAAGTTTCTGTGCAAGATTTTGTGTATTCAAAGGTTATTATATTATGGTTTTTGACACTTAAGTACAAAAAATATTATCATGCGCGCCTTATGTCTGCACAAATTGTTATAGATACGCTTGATTTTGTGAGCAATACTAGAACGCTCCATGGTAAAATCATACTTGAAGATTGTATGCGTCTGAAAGACTATTTATATGATAATAAGGGTAAGCTAAAATACAAAATAAGTGGTGCTCTAGATAAAAATGACAAATCTATATTGCAGGTTACTATAAACGGAGAAATATCTTTGCATTGTCAGCGATGTCTTGGAGAACTCACACACTTACTAGACATACAGAGGGATATACTTCTAGCTGAAAATGAAAATGAATTGTCTCATCTTGATGAAATTGAAACAATTGACGGGATTCTGGCAGATTCTAATTTAGATATCTTGGAACTAATTGAAGACGAAATCATTTTAAGCCTCCCAATTTCTCCACGGCACAGAGAAAATAAGTGCTCGGCTCAAGAATTAACAGATAGCACTCCAATAGGAGAAAAAAAACCATTTGTAGCGTTAGCTAAATTAAAGAAACACACTAAAATTATTTAAGGAGTTAAATACTATGGCCGTCCAGCAAAATAAGAAATCACCATCGAAACGTGGAATGCATCGTTCACACGATTTTCTAACTAGCTCGCCTTTAGCATTGGAGCCTAGTA
>JAHELA010000021.1:9932-15849 GCA_024644425.1 Nitrosomonadaceae bacterium | reverse complement strand
TGGGAGAGCGTGCCGAGGATATTTTCTTGATTACAGGAAGTATATTGAATGAAACAAGAACATTAATTCATTTGGAGACCGAACTTCTTAGGATACTT
Source organism: Nitrosomonadaceae bacterium (assembly GCA_024644425.1). GTDB lineage: Bacteria > Pseudomonadota > Gammaproteobacteria > Burkholderiales > Nitrosomonadaceae > BJGV01. Next base: position 15,751 of record JAHELA010000021.1, on the reverse strand, counting down.
CAGATTTCTGATGAAGTAATTCAGGAAAGAGTAGAAGAAAATTTACATAAAATTTAGTCTTTAGTTCTCAACAAAAAGGGATTTTAATACTTCTTGTTTTGTAAATTGTTTTCTTAGTGTACAGACTTTATTTTCTCACAGGTAGTATTCAGATTTGCACAGTAGTTTTTATATACTCCATCGAGAAACTCCCAAAGCGCATTACATGCTTCCTTAGTTGCATCTATAACCTCATCTTTTTTCACTGGAGTATCTGCAAATCTTTCAATTAATGCCCATTCGGTCTGAGAATGGTGTATGTCAGCCTCTTGATGTACTGTAAAGAACTCATAACTATCAGGGTTATTCATCCCATAAAACTTAGCTAGACCATCAATTTTTACTGCGGCAATTTCTGGAACTTGGGATTCAAATGCATGCATGGCTGCAAGGCCTACATAGAACGGTCGATTAAGGCATATATTCCGAAAAGTTGCGACTAAATTCGTTGTGCCAGGTAGTGCCTCTGCATTGGCCAAACTCTTTTCACTTGAACCCAAAGCAAGGGCAAAATTTTTCCACAAGGCAGGATGGTTTTTATCACCATACTCTTCACTAATAAGGTTCTCCAAAACTTCTTGTCGTACACTTATATCTCCACTATTAGTTTCAGTATGAAGATGAGGCGTATTGAAATGTACTGCACTTAAATACGTTGGTTCTGCTAAAACATTATGAAAATATTGTTCCGCATATTGGCGCAATTGATCCCTGGTTAATTTCCCTTCAGTCCAAGCAACATAGAATGGGTGTTTAAGAAGACTTTTTGATCTAATAATCGAATCAATATTTTGCTTAAAAGATACTTCCGCTCTCATAGTTCTTCCTCTTATTATGAACAGGAATGGTATATTTATAAGCATATCATCACCTAATAATATCGCCAAGTAATATTTTGATAGATGAAAAGATTATATCCTGAGTACGACTAATAGCAGGCGTTGAGGTGAGAAGTATAGGCGTGCAATAGTTAGTATAATTTATAACTAAAAAGTATTTTATTATCACTCTACTTGAAATTATTTTAATTAGGAAAATGTTATGGACGAGCAATCAGGTCTACTGGCCTTGTTTGTGGGTAGCTTTTTAGCTGCCACACTACTTCCGGGTGGCTCAGAAGCGGTGCTTTTCGGCATACTAAAAGCTCACCCTCATCTCTATTGGCCAGCTTTAGGCATTGCCTCACTGGGTAATACTTTGGGAGGCATGAGTTCGTATGCTATTGGGCGGTTTCTACCGAATGAAAAAGCATTTAAAAAATATAGCGATAGTGCGCGCGGATTGGAGTGGGTCCGTTGTTATGGAAGCCCGGTATTGCTGTTGTCATGGGTGCCACTAATTGGAGATGTGCTTTGTGTTGCAGCAGGGTGGCTTCGTGTTAACTGGTTCTGGGTTTTGTTGTTCATGATAGTTGGAAAATTTGCACGATACTGGATAATCGCTATAGCTTCCAGTCAATAGGACAATGCCCAAAATAAAAACTCCTATAGCATTCTGATTTTTTATAATTTCACTTGATTAAGGAATTTCATTTTTTAATCAATTTCTGTAATTCTCCATTCTGGTACATTTCTGTTAGGATATCTGAGCCACCAATGAATTTGCCATCAATATAGAGTTGAGGAATAGTTGGCCAGTTCGAGTATTCCTTTATTCCCTGTCTGATTTCTGGATTAGATAGCACATCTACAGTAAAAATATTGTTTATTCCACATGCATTGAGTATTTTCATAGCATGGGCAGAGAAACCACATTGCGGGAATTCTGGTGTGCCTTTCATATAAAGAACCACTGAGTTAGTGGTAACCTGTTCATTTATAATATCTTGTGTATTCATCTCTGGTTTCTCGTAAAAATCAGTAAAACTATTTATGGAAAAGATAGAATTGTTTCTCGAAAAGTCTGTTTCATTTCAATAAACAATCAATTAACTATTTACAGTATTCTAACAGTTTTATTGTAAAAATTTTTCGCGTCGTCCGCCACTGACTCTTATTATGCCTGCTAAATCAGGGCATGAAAAGATTTTACTAAAGCCTATCTTTCTAAGTAATTGTTGGCTCTTCTCTGCTTGATCGTAGCCATGTTCAAGCAGCAACCAGCCATCAACTGCGAGATGGGGGACAGCTGAAGTTATAATGAGGCGAATACAATCCAATCCGTTTGAGCCTGCAACCAGCGCCAATTGTGGCTCATGACGCAAATCTCCTTGATTTAGATGCGGATCATTGGTGGCGACATAGGGTGGATTAGACACTATATAGTTAAATTTTTCATTAGAAAGTTCTTTAAACCAATTACTTGCAATAATACGTACGTTATTTACATTAAGATGCTCTACATTTTTTTGGGCAATGGCTATCGCATCATCTGAATAGTCTACAGCTGTGACTTCAGCTAGTGGGCGATGTTTAGCGATAGCTATTGCAATTGCCCCGCTGCCAGTTCCAAGGTCTAGAATTTTACAAGGGAGGTCTAAAGGAATTCTCTCTAATGCTAAATCTACCAATAATTCCGTTTCAGGACGAGGAATCAGTACTGCAGGCTTCACCTTTAATTTCATACTGTAGAATTCCTGCTCACCAATAATATAGGCAATTGGTTCACCATTTGTGCGCCGCTGAACTAGCGACCAAAAATTATAAATTTGTTTTGAAATGAGATTTTGATCAGAATTGGCAATGAGATATGCATGATCTACCATAAGGGTAGTCTGCAACAATATTCGCGCTTCAGTATAGGCTATGTAATCACGTGCATTGCTTAGGGCTTGTGCTATCGTGATGTGTAGTACTTTAGAAATCATTTAAGGATGTTAGTTAAACCAGTATACCTCGGTTTGTAGCAAAAATAATCTGTAATATCTAGAGTATTATTCTTTATTCGCCCATTGCTGCTAGTTGTTCTGCTTGATGCTCAGATAAAAGTTTAGAACATAGGTCATCTAGGTCGCCATCCATGATTTGATCAATTTTATAGAGCGTTAGGTTGATTCGGTGATCGGATATGCGTCCTTGAGGGAAGTTATAAGTTCGGATACGTTCTGAGCGGTCACCACTACCAATTAGTAACTTACGGGTGGCAGCCTGCATAGCTTGTTGTTCATGCATTTGTTTATCACGTATTCGGGCAGCTAGAACGCTCATTGCTTGGGCTTTATTTTTATGTTGTGAGCGTCCGTCTTGGCACTCGACCACGATATTAGTGGGAAGATGGGTAATTCGTACAGCAGAATCAGTTTTGTTTATATGTTGACCTCCAGCGCCAGAAGCACGATAAGTATCAATTCTCAATTCGGATGGGTTTAATATTGTATCGGAGATCTCATCCGCTTCTGGCATTATGGCAACCGTGCAAGCAGAAGTATGAATACGTCCCTGGGTCTCTGTAGATGGAACACGTTGCACCCTATGACCACCTGATTCGAACTTAAGTTTAGAGTACGCACCATGACCGGTGATCTTAGCAATAATTTCTTTATATCCACCCACTTCAGATGGGCTTTGCGAAATAATTTCTACTTGCCAACGGTGACGTTCTGCAAAACGTGTATACATACGAAACAAATCACCAGCAAATAATGCTGATTCATCTCCACCCGTACCTGCACGAATTTCTAGAAAAATATTATTTTCGTCATTTGGATCCTTAGGTAGTAACAGCCTCTGTAATTCCAATTCGATTTGTGCAAGTTTTTCTTTACCGTTTTTTATTTCAGCATCAGCAAATTCACGCATTTCAACATCAGAACTCATTTCCTGTGCGGTCTGAATATCGTGTTCGCTTTGTTGGTAAGCGTGGTATAGCTCAACTACTGGTAAAATTTCTGCGCGTTCACGGGTAAGTTTTCGGTAGTTATCAAGATTAGAAGTTATGTTCTCGCTGCTCAGCAGGTTATTTAATTCTTCTAGGCGTGAGCTCAACTGTATAAGTTTGGTAGTAATACCCTTATTCATTCTAAACGATCAAGTTGGTAAAGTCGGTTTACTAATTCGACTAAGGCATCTCGCTCATCTGCAGAAGCGTGATTTAGAACATCGGAAGGAGTATGTAAAAATTTTTTGGTGAGGCTATTACTCAGCGACTCCATAACTTTCTTTGGATCGCCACCTTTTGCCAAAAGTTTGATAGCTCTTTCAAGCTCATGACGGCGGTAATCTTCAGCTTGGTTACGTAATGCACGTATGGTAGGAACCAGTTCTCGAGATTCTAGCCAGTGCATAAAATTAATTACGTTTGAATCAATGATAGCTTCGGCTTGGGCAACCGCACCTTGGCGTAAGTCTAGCCCTTCTTGGACAATATCAGCAAGGTCGTCTACTGTATAAAGAAACGCATCATCTAATTCTACTACTTCTTGTTCAACATCACGTGGTACAGCTAGATCCACCATAAAAATTGGGCGATGTTTTCGTGCTTTAATAGCACGCTCTACCATACCTTTTCCAAGTATAGGTAGCGGGCTTGCGGTACAGGTCACAACGATGTCATGAAAAGCTAATTGTTCTGGAAGTTCATTTAATGTTATTGTCTGCGCGTTAAAACGATTTGCTAGAGTTTGTGCGCGTTCGATAGTACGATTTGCGACAGTGAGCTGTTTTGGGTGACGCGCAGCAAAGTGATTGGCACATAATTCGATCATTTCACCTGCTCCAATGAAAAGAATGTTTTGCTCACTGATATTACCGAATATCCTTTCCGCTAGTTGTGTGGCAGCTGCAGCCATAGAAACAGAATTTGCGCCAATTTCTGTGGATGTGCGGACTTCTTTAGCAACAAAAAATGTACGCTGAAACAGTTTGTGTAACAGCATACCAAGCGTACCCGCATGTTCTGCAGATTTAACTGCATCTTTCAATTGGCCGAGTATTTGTGGTTCCCCCAAGACCATAGAGTCTAATCCACTTGCAACCCTAAAAGCATGTTTTACTGCATGTTCTCGCGGAAGTCGATATAGATAGGGCTCTAATTCTTGTGCTTGTATCTGATGAAAGTCTGCTAGCCAAAGTGTTGTGGCATCTGGTTTGTCGGTGCTGCAGTAGACTTCAGTACGATTACATGTTGAGACAATCGCTGCTTCTTTCACTGGATGGTGGCCTATCAGGTCGTGCAAAGCATGTTCCATTGCATCTTCTGGGAATACAACTTGTTCGCGAACATCTAGGGGCGCAGTTTGATGGTTTATACCGAAGGCCAATAATTCCATAGGTAGTTATGTAAGCAACGTGCTGTATGCTGTAAAGAATATGAAAATCTTCTAATTATAGTGTTTCAAGAGCTTGAATACTATCCATAAATAACCTATACGTGCTATTGAGAAGAAAATGAGAGAATTCTAGTACGACTGGTACTAGAATTTAATCGATTCTACCCCGAATTAGAGGCACTATATAAACTTTCATAGAAAAAGGTTTTCATTTTCAAAGTTTCCGCGAAAAATTTTTTCAGAAAAAAGTCTATGAGCGTCTATTGTTATTTCATACCTTGTACACTATTGTATATAAGTTATCTACAAGAAATGATAAGTCCGAGTAAGGGTATTGAATGGGCTAACCAATATTAGAAGAACTTGACATAAATAAGGGAAACACCAATGGAAGTCTCCATCAAAAAGATTATCTTAGCTACTGATTTTTCAGATACCTCTAAGGAAGCCAGCTCCCATGCTCTTCTATTGGCTAAAAATTACAAAGCAGAACTGAAAGCTCTGCACGTGTTTGATTCCAGAGCATGGAATATTACTTCGCACGATTACTTAGCAATTGATGCTGTCGTTGAGG
>JAHELA010000021.1:0-9832 GCA_024644425.1 Nitrosomonadaceae bacterium | reverse complement strand
ACTATGTCGAGATCCATAACAACAAAAGCTGTAATTGCTACAAATAGACTACCCAAGCCTCTTTGAAAAGCTTCCATCGCGCCACGTTTTTCCCAAGCAACTGAAATACGTTCGATAGTCATAGCTAAAATAACCATGGGGAGCAAAGTAACTGATAGCCCCTGGTAAATACCAAAATGATAACTCACTACGCTAATTAAACTTGTCAAAATAACGACAACGATGAGAACTGCCGTTAAACGAGATACTCGTAACAGATTTAAACGCTCGAAATAAAATCGTACGGCTAAACCTAATACAATGACTAAACTAAATAGAAGTATCCCCCAAAGTAAAGGAATTTCCCGAAATGCTAACGCTATTAACACAGGTGTAAAAGTTCCAATAGTTTTAATACCAATAATATTTCTAAGAAGCAATAATAGGAAAACTCCTACTGGTACCGTTAAAAGAGTCTGATAGACCACTTGAGTTTCAATGGGAAGACCAAGTAATGAATATTTGTATAGTGCTGGACGTATTTGTTGTTCTCGCCACATTGCTCCAAGTATAGCTGTCTCCTTATGCAGTTTCATTGATACCTTACTTTTAACTTGCCTCCCCTCAGTGACATAAACAAGTTCTTCTTGCCCATGCCACCACGGGAGAATATCTAAATCAGTTAAAGGTGCCCCAGATTTTGAATCATATGGGCGCCAATGCCCCTGCTGATATACCTCCAGCCAATGCATGAGCTTTGCATCTCGTGTGAATTGCTCTAACCGAAACCCGTTAACTACACGTGCAGGTATCCCGATTAATGCAAGCAACTTCGTAATCATTACGAGCTTATTCTTAGTCGATTTTTTCTTGTTAAGTAAAACAGTAATATTATTTTCCAACGGTTTTTTACCAAAGCGTTTAATGAGCTCGCTAATTAAAGTAGTTTTATCGGTTCGATTTATCTGTATATTTGCAAGTAATGTATTTGCTGCTAATTGCATTGCATCTTCAAAATTTGGAGTAACAACTTTTGGTGGGTTCTGTGTTGAAGCTTCATTGTAGTCAGCGGCAGAGCGTATAATTGTTCGAAAATAAAGAAATTGTGTACCTGAAACTCGGGGTGCTGACCAAACAGCCTGGCGATTACCGTCCGATTTACGTATATTTATCCCAAAACCAGGAGAAATAAATTGTTCATCGACTGCAGAATAAGTGCCGCCCATTCGAGGTATATATAGAGAAATCTTTGAAGGCGTATTTTTTGCACGAAAACTGATACGTACTTCAGCTTGCCAGGTATCTTCCTCGGAAAGTGGTTGTAAGGGAAATTTTAGGAAGAAAATTTTATAGCTAAACAGCGCAACCCCAATGAATGTAAGAAATATTACGAGCGTATAGATATGAGGCCTGGTCATTCCTTTGGTAAATCTTTGCAGTTCGGATTTATATTGAACTTTCGTGCGGAATCCACGATAAAATTGCCTGCTAGATGTTGACGTCCAACTAACATTGGGTAGTTAAGCTCACTACGATCAATTAAATTGACTTCTGCTTCTCGATAAGTATTGCCTATACAGATACCTAGCAACACAACTAAGCGTCGATGAGTGTCTTCAAAATGGCGTTTTATAGAGGCAACACGTTGTATTTTTCGTTCAAACGGGATCACATCACCGTTTAAGCTTGTTACAGTGAAATGCACCCACTCTTCCCTGTTGTGCTCAATAAGCTTTATTTTAGTAACGTGTAAAGAAGATGTTTTGGCGCCGGTATCAATTTTCGCTTTCAAAACAGCATTGCCAGGATAAATACGTACCTTCTCAACCCATCCTATTACCTCACTGTAAACTACGTTACAGCTGAGAGATAAAAACACCGTACTGCATAAGAAAATAATTTGTTTTTTCAATGCGTATCAACCTCCATAATAGATGAACCCTACCATGACATTATTCATTATTGTTAGCTGGTTCGTTTCCACTAGCAAGAATAATATTTTATTTAGATTAACAACCGGTTTTCATAAAGACCCATCTTGCCTAAGAACAAACATTTAATTACCAATTATATATTTATACTTTCAACTATTCGCGATTACTTTGGGATAACAGGGTCAACATCATCCAAATTATTTTTTTGTTTGTTGGAAGATGGCGTAACACCCTTTAACAATCTACCAAGTATATCTGCCCCTGTAATGATGCGCTTCTCATCACCCCAAATTAGTATTACGTCATTCTCGATGACTCCGTCATGGTCTTCATCACTACTTTCCGACTCCTTTAGCTCATGGATAGCTTCGCCAAGTGAGGTTGTACTATCCTTAATCAAAATTGGTCGATGACAATAAAGATAGGGATCTGCGCTACGCTTACTAAACATTACTGCCCTAAGAAATCCATCGGCATCCATAACATATAAAGGTTGATTGGACTTTTCATCCGTAAGAATGACCCAAGTGTGCCCAGACGCATCGATTTTCTTTAAGAAAGGATCATTTGGATCAGGTGAAAAATCCGGTATGAGTGGAAAATCTACTTTAGCTGGCAGTGAGATAATGCTTTTAGCATCAAGAATTTCTCCCTCATCAAGAACACCGAGATCATCGATATCAAGAAAATTGAGCGCCCCTATACCTTCTAGTGTTTCAACCTCTGCATCTTTTGATTCAATATGCTTTTGGATGACTGCTTTCAAATCCTCTTCACGAAGATAGGTTATGCCCTCTTTGCCCAACCAAGCATCGAGGAGCCCAGCCGAGGGTTTGGCAACTGGATATAAAATAAATTGATACACCCGTATGATTGGAGAAAACAGCCACGCCATTTTTAGGGCATGCCTGGAAAAATATGCCTGCGGGAGGATTTCACCAAATATAGTAATTACAAAGGTGGAAAAAACAAAAGCAATCACTCCTACCATCACCGAGTTTGACAACAATGTTAACAGCACATTAATCCCGACATTGCCCCAAAGAATGGTGGTAAGCAAAAAGTTAGAATCTTTACGTATCGCTAGCACTTTCTTCGCTCGCATATTTTCCTTAGCTTCCACCTCAAGCTGAAGCCTGCTAAGACTGAAGAATGCAAGGTTAAGTCCTGAAAATATTGCAGACTGGGTTATACAAAAAGCAATTCCAGCCCATGTCATCATTTCCGTGATCATTATGGTTCTCCGCACTTATTATTTAGGGGCCGAGAGAATTGTGGCCACATTTTCAAGTTACTGATACTTGACGACTAAACATCAAAAATATGAGGACAGTCACAGATACGAACAAAACTAGGCTATATTTTGTCATCGTGCACTTAGATTTCCATCTTTTGACAAATACGTGTATAGATACTTTTAAAAAGAAAATAAATGCGACTGCTTTAAAAAGATTACCGAATAGAAGTATACAACTTCCCTTACTTTTATGCCCAGTTAGTTAAATGCTTAAACCCTTGCTACAATCTAAATTTAAGATTATCTTATTTAGTGAAAAGAAATAGTAGAAAGAGAAAATAGTAAGTGAACAGTGATTCTGTTCATGCATTTTTAAATTGAAAAATACTTCTTAATGATTCATTAATGTGAAATACAGAAAGAGATAACTAATGGAAATTTTCTCAAAATGGAGCGAGGCATTTTCTGGTGTTTTTAACCGGACCGTTGAACATTTATTACTTTATCTTCCGAATATTTTCGGTGCGATTCTGATATTGTTTCTAGGCTGGATTGTGGCGCATTTTTTCCGCATGATAGCAATACGTATTGCATCATTTGGAGGGCGACTGCTAGAGAGGGCTTTTTCTAAACGTAGAGTGCCGTTGGTACAGTTATCTGATAAATCAGCAAAAATATTTGGTAATGTTATCTTTTGGGTAGTAGTGCTATTCTTTCTTGCTACAGCAACAAATGTGTTGGGGCTACATACTTTCACTACCTGGCTTGCCGGCGTTGTAGACTATCTGCCTACGGTCTTTGCTGGAGCACTTATCATGATTGCTGGGTTTTTAGTCAGTCAAGTAGCGCGCGAAGTTGCGCAAGCCGCTGCAGTCAATACGGAAGAGCGGCGTCGTGTGTTGATTGGCAAGATAGTACAGGTTGGAATTTTTACTACGGCAATTCTTGTTGGCGCAGAACAAATCGGTATTAAAGTGACTTTTCTTGTTGTTATTGTGGCTGCAATTGGCTTTGCTTTGGTCGGAGCAGTAGCGTTAGCACTTAGTCTAGGCGCCCGTGATTATGTTGCTAACCTTATAGGTGGACACTACTTGCGTAAACGCTACAGCGTAGGGCAACGTATTCGTGTTGCAGGTTTTGAAGGGCGGATTCTAGAATTAACGGAGACTGAAGTTGTTCTTGAAACCACGGAGGGGCGTACAAGTCTTCCGGCAAATGTCTATAACAAAGAATCCATCGTTTTAGTAGTAAGCGGTGCGCGAGATGAATAATATTAGAGATCTATCATACTCATTTATGGAGACACATCCTGAAGATGCAGCGGATGTGCTCGAACAGGTAGCGCCCGATTCTGCGGCAGCATTAATTCAGGCAGTGCCACTAAATATTTCTTTGCCTGTTTTGCGCCAGATGCTTCCATTCACCGGCGCATATTGCTTAGAACAGCTTAATGATTCGGAAGTGCTTGTATTGTTCCGAGAAATCGATACGCAAACAGGAGTTTCATTTTTACGCCACTTTAATTCTGAGCGTAGAGATAAATTACTCGCACAATTGACACCAGAACTTACTGCAGCCTACAAGAAGTTGCTTAATTATCCAGAAGAAACTGTTGGTGCCTGGATGAACCCAAATCTATTAACTTTGCGAGCTGAGATGACTTGCAATGATGCACTGGAACAAATACGCCGCTTTAGTGAACCATCTATAACATATATTTTTGTTATAGGCCGTGAACAACAATTGATTGGTTACGTCGAAATTGTAGATTTAATACGTTCCGATCCTGCAGCTCCCCTTAAAAAATTGAAAAGACCAATTGTTTACCGCCTACAAGCACAAGCCAAATTGGCTGCGCTACAAGAATATATAGGATGGAAAGAAGTCACAGTATTACCTGTGTTTGATTATAGTGATCAGTTAATTGGTGAGCTCTCCTACTCTGTTTTACTGCGAGCTCTTTTGACAGAAACGAGAATGCCCGCTTTGAATAGTACGGAAGGAATGCTTGTTGGTGTTGCAAGTGCCTACTGGTTGGGTGTGTCTACATTGATACAATCGCTTGTCGGTATGATTCCAAATGAACGTCAAGGTAGAAAGGAGTTATGAAAATGGGGGCCGAGGCAGCGATTAATGCTATCAATTTGCAATTTGTTGACAAGTATCCACGAGAAGTTGCAAAACACTTAGAAGCTATGCCTCCTACAGAAGCAAGTACTATGCTAGCCGCTCAACCTGTTCATGTATTGCTGCCTGTATGGAATAGTTTGGCTAACGATGTAGAGCAAGCGATTTTCACTGAATTACCAGAAAAATGGGCTGTAGAAATTCTTGCAAAGCAAGAACCAGCAAGAAGTGCTGCGTTGCTTACTCGTCTTGAAGACAAAGACCGTGAGCACTATATGCTATTGCTTGATAAAAAGGTAGCTGCCGAAATAACGAAACTAATGCAGTATCCCCCAAATTCAGTGGGGCAACTCATGGACCCGCGAGTACTTGCTTTCAGAGGCGATCTGACCTCACACGAAGCGTTAATACGAATACGTCAAAGTAAGCGGCAGGGATTGCGCCAAGTATTTCTTGTGGATGACGATAACCGACTTGCCGGACGTGTTGAAATCCAAGACCTTGCATTCGCAAGCCCTGAGGTAATTTTGACACAAATCTCCAAAGGAATCTCAGATGTGGTTCAGGATATGTCTCCTGTTGATGATATTACGGAAAAGATAAATCAAGGTGTGGCAAATGACATTCCAGTAACAGATTTTGACGGACACTTGGTGGGGGTTATTCGTCAGGCTAAATTTGCTTCAGCTGTACAGCAGGATACCACGCTTGATATGCAAACTATGGTTGGGGCAAGTCGTGAAGAGCGTGCACTTTCACCTGCTCTTTTTGCTGTACGTAAGCGACTACCATGGATGCAGATAAATCTTTTAACTGCCTTTCTAGCCGCAGCGGTTGTTGGGATTTTTGAAGATACGATAGCTAAATACACAGCTCTAGCTGTACTATTACCTGTGGTTGCTGGTCAATCAGGAAATACTGGCGCACAAGCATTAGCTGTAACAATGCGTGGATTAGTACTACGTGAAATTAGCCTACGACATTGGCCAAAGGTGGTGTTTAAGGAATTTAGGGTAGGATTATTCAACGGTCTCGCAGTTGCAGCTACTACTGCACTTGGAGTATACATTTGGAGTAAGTCTATTGGGTTGGTAATAATAATAGCTGCCTCAATGGTAATTTCAATGGTTATTGCTGGTATTGCCGGTGCACTGGTTCCTATAATACTGCAGCGTTTTGGACAGGATCCAGCGCAATCATCTTCGATCGTACTTACAACGGTTACTGATGTCTGTGGCTTCTTCTCTTTTCTCGGGATAGCAACCCTTTTTTCTTCACTTCTTGTCGCAGGTTGATAATAATATGTAGCTTTACTACTGCTGAATTTTTATAAAGTGCCAAAGCGCCTTATAATGGATAGTAGATAATTACTAACTATGAAACGACTAGCTTACATATCATTATGCTTCGTATATGCAGTCATCTTGTCCGGTTGTCTCTCACCAATTGCGCTAAACAAAGCTGTCATAGCATACGATAAATCTGTTACCATAGCAGATGCTAAACAACTACTAATTAATATTGCGCGCGCTCAACATCATGAGCCTGTTCATTTCACCCAAGTTTCAAACATTGCGGCTACTTTTGATTTTCGATTTAGTGCTGGAGGAACACCTGCACTAACAGGGGATTCGGGAGGAATGATACTTCCCACTTTTGGAGGAAGTGTTGCAGAAAATCCAACTATCAGTATTGTGCCCATTGCCGGTGAAGAGTTTACTAAAAGGCTACTTACTCCATTTCATCAAAGCAAGCTTACTCTATTGTTGCGACAACACTACGATGTTGATCTTATGCTTCGGATGTTGGCACAGGAAGTACGCTTGCAGAACCCAGAATTTCCAGCACAAGAAATTCCCTATCGAAATAATCCACTAGACTCTGTAGAATACGAAATGTTTCGTCGGGTGGTATTACATTTATCAGCCATCCAGGATCAGGGTAAACTTTATGCTGAACGTGTAACTTTCAAACATGAGTGGACCATCCCTGCTAGTTCTGTCTCTGCAGATGGTTTCCGAGATTTAGAAAGAGAATATACGATACAGCACAATCAAATAGAGGAAACATTTACACTTAGTAGACAAGTTTTAGGGCAGATTCTTATCACTAATTATGATCCTGTGCTTCTAAGTCATGAGGAGCGCGTAGAGCTACAAGGTTTGTCCCAGCCCTGGGTAGGGAACGATGTTGTTTTTGATATACGCCCTGGTAATGTAGGGGGAGAATGGCCACTAAGAGGAGTTTTTTTTCTCAGAAGCTTTCACTCAATTTTGAATTTTCTAGGTCAATCCATTAGTGAGTCGAAGGAATATGATGTAGGCAAAGATTCACGCACACCACCAATTATTAAAGATGAAAATCCTGCTACCACCATGGAAATAATTATATCGGATATCCCTTCATCAGATGGGGCAGGTTTGTCAATTCGATCTCATGGTAAGTATTACTCTGTGAAAGCTAAGGGAGCGCATTCACGATGGAATTTGAATGCTTTTCAATTGCTCAATATTTTATTTCGAATGACGGTTACTGATGCACCGCAGACTCAAATACCAATAACTATTTCCAAATAATATTCGAAGTAACTTTATCTTATACTTAGTAGTAGACTGCTGCGCTCACTAGATTGAGGGCAAGCTTAGCTTTTTTAGACAATAATATCTAACATTTCACTATTCTCTTCTAAATCAAATTGGCCATGAAACTGTTCAACTGTTTGCACGGCTGTATCTACATCCAAGACACGTGCAATATGAAACAATCCATCTCCTTGATTTACAACTGGAAGATTAGTCCTGCCTATTAAAACCCCAGAATCTTGGGCAGTAATTTCAGCCTCACCTTTGCCATAAGGATCAGCAATTCCGCCCAGAGTTTGGCCGGCCTCTATACTCGTTCCAGATGTAAGTGCAGTACGAAGAATTCCACCTTCAGGCGCTCTCACCCAATAGCTTGACGAGGCGACGATAGGTTTCACCTTACTTGGACGTAGAAGCTTGGTTTTTCCTAACATTCCAAGAGTCTGCATGACCCCTATGATCCCGTTTACACCAGATCTAATAGAAACCTCATCCAAACGTAAGGCTTCGCCTGCTTCGTAGACCAGAGTGGGAACACCTAAATCCATCGCTGATTTTCGTAATGAACCATCACGGAATGCACCGTGAAGAATGATTGGAGCAGAAAAAGCTTTAGCAAGCTCTTTAACCTCCGGGTTTGATAAATCGCCACGTATCTGAGGAAAATTCGTACGGTGAATTGCACCTGTATGTAAATCGATACCAAAGCTGCAACGTCCTACTACTTCTTTCATAAATACATCAGCCAGCTGTGCAGCAAGGGACCCCTTAGCAGAGCCCGGAAAGGATCGGTTAAGATCTCTACGATCTGGCAAATAACGTGTGTTTCCGATAAAACCGTAAATGTTGACAATTGGAACTGCAACGAGAGTGCCATGTAGGCGAGACAAGCGCGATAGGCCAATCAGACGACGGATAATCTCCACACCATTTAATTCATCGCCATGGACGGCTGCACATATAAAAAGACGAGGCCCTGGACGCTTCCCATGTATGACGTGAGCAGTCAACGTCATGGGTGTATGGTCATAAAGTAGACTAATCGGTAAATCGATAGTCCGCCGTGTTCCCGGTGGAATAGAATGACCGCCTATCTCAAAGGGTTTGCGTTTCTTAACTTCGTTTTCTTTAACCTTGGCCACGGGTTCTTGTCTTGCTAGGCTTGGCATTCTTCTCGATAAACTCGATGATTTTGCCTGCAACATCGATCCCCGTTGCCTTTTCGACACCTTCTAAGCCCGGTGAAGAGTTGACCTCCATCACTACGGATCCATGATTAGATCGCAAAAGGTCAACACCACAAACATTGAGGCCCATAGTCTGCGCCGCACGAACCGCTGTCGAACGCTCTTCCGGTGTAATTTTGATCACATTGGCCGAACCACCACGATGTAAGTTTGAACGAAAATCGCCCTCTGCTCCCTTGCGCCGCATGGAGGCGACAACTTTGTCATCGATTACAAAGCACCTGATATCTTCACCCCCCGCTTCCTTAATAAACTCCTGTACTAAAATATTAACTTTGACGCCACCAAAGGCTTCAATGACAGATTTGGCCGAATTGTGAGTTTCACCAAGTACCACGCCAATTCCTTGTGTTCCAGATAGTAGCTTGATCACAACAGGTGCTCCTCCGGCAATGTTAATCACGTCATCAGCAAACTTTGCAGAGTTAGCGAAACCAGTAACTGGTAGACCGATCCCTTTGCGTGCTAGAAGTTGCAGTGACCGCAATTTATCACGTGAACGTCCTATGGCAACTGATTCGTTCACTGGATAGACGCCCATCATTTCAAATTGTCGTAGAATAGCCAAGCCATAAAAAGTAATCGAGGCACCGATACGAGGGATAACCGCATCGTAGCCAGTTAATAATTTTTCCTTATATCGTATCTCTGGACGGTGTGAAGTAATATTCATGTAGCATAGCACTGTATTGATTACGTCAATAGTATGCCCACGTGCGCTGGCTG
>JAHELA010000139.1 GCA_024644425.1 Nitrosomonadaceae bacterium | reverse complement strand
TCTTCTAGTAAACCAAGTGATTTTTTAACAGTAACTCAAGCAAAAGCAGTTGTTGAACAACTTGCTTTGCTTCATGCCCGTTTCTGGAATAAAGTACAATTTAATAAATCTTATCGCTGGCTTGCTAGTCCGGTACGCCAACTAGAAGATCACTTAGGTACAATTCTATCTGTTCCATTAATGAAGCGAGGATTACGCTTAGCTGGAAAGCTTATACCCTCCACACTACATGCTCCAGTTATTCGTTATGCTCACTGCCGCCGCAAGGTGATGTCTTTCCTTTCAGACGCGCCACAAACACTCATTCATCATGATTGTCATCCAGGAAATCTATTCTGGAATCAATCTCAACCAGGTTTTCTTGACTGGCAACTTATTCGATTTGGTGAAGGAATTAGCGATATTGCTTATTTCTTATCTACAGCTCTCAAGCCTGAGACAAGAAGATTTCACGAGACAAATCTGTTAGAAATTTATATGAAAAATCTTCAAGAGAATGGAATCCCAAATATTGATATCGAGTATATTAAACATAGATATCGTGCACACCTTATATATCCTCTTGAAGCAATGATTGTGACCTTAGCTATCGGTGGGATGATGAGTTTAGAGAACAATCTAGAACTCATGCGACGCGCCGTGGCAGCAGTAGAGGATCTTGATGTCTTTTCCGCTTTACCAATATAAGATATTAACACTCTAACATTTCTAGTAATTTTTATTTAATATTATCTTAGTTACGCTACTCTTAAAATTATGACTACTGATATCCTTAAAGCCAGATTTGAAAGCATTAATAAAAAATGTGAGGAAATAAATAAACTTAAACTTAACAAACTTTATATTGGATCAGCTGACGAAAAATCAGAATTTTCCGCCCCATCTCCTCAAGTATTGGAAGCATTATGGTTTGACCTTATTAAAAATAAAGAGCACGAATTTATCAAAGAGATATCGTCAGTTTTAAATAAGGCTGACTCTAATTTAAACAAGGAAAATATCTGTACTATTGAGGAAATAATTAATGATTTCTTCTCTGATGACCAATACTTAGAAAGAATGAGTGACTTCTATAAGGAATTTGACAAGAAAATAGCGCTTAATAGGCCATCCTTTGATTCGGCAGCTAGAAAGCTGGATCTTATCAATTCTGCATATCAAGAAGGTATTACTAAAGTACTACAAAAAGCCAGGAATCATGTCTTAGCTAAACTGCGGTTTCATGAGAAAAATGAGTCGAAGAATCTTGATATTCTTGCGCAATGGAGAAAATATTCAACTCTAAGCCCACTTCGAGCCATAAGCACTATCTTTTTATTATATTGCACTTCACTACTCATTGCTTGGCTCATAAAGGGTGAAACATTTCAACGATTTCTTGAGTACTTTGGATGGTCCGTTGGATCAGGATGGTAAATAAGATGAAACTTTAATGAGCTAATATAACTTCATTCATGACAACACCCTAAGTCTTTAGCCAATTATCAAGTTGCAAACACAACATCTCAAGTGAACAGTATCCCCTGCTGAGAAATTGGTAACCTAATGCATTCTGCCCTATCACTGTAGGGAAACCATGTACTCCCCAGTTATGTACTTTTTCAAAATGAATAGAGGTCTGTTTTTTTGCTTCATCAGATTCAAATACTCGCAAGAATAATTCTGAATCTATGCCTTTTTCTGCCGCTAACTGCACTAGTATTTCAGGCTTGGTGACATCTTTTTGCTCTACGTAAAATGAAGATTGAATTAACTTGAAGAATGGAAATACTATTTCGGTATTAATTAAAGACAAGGCCACTACTCCTCTACAAGCTGGCTCGGTATCGTAAATAAAACCTTCTGGCATTGCACCATCAAAACAAAATGTTTGTCCCGTAGCACTCTTCACAGCTTTCCAATGATGTAGTATTTCTTTACGCTGCGTTGACGCAATAGGTTGCTTTGTTCCTGGTCGCAATCCACCTAATACCAACTCAACTTTTAAAGAATTGCAGTAATCCTTTCTAATTGCTTCAATTACAGGTGCAAACCCCCAACACCACGAACACATAGGATCAGCAACGTACCATAGAATTTTGTTCATTAAAGTAAAACACCGTACTAACAATTTTGTAATTATTGTATATCAGCAGACCATGAAGAAAGATATTTAATCTATGTTGATTAAGCAGCTCGTGAAGCTCTCTTACGCTCATTTTCCCGTAGTAGACGCTTTCGAATGCGGATATTCTTAGGAGTAATTTCTACTAGCTCATCATCAGTAATAAATTCGATCGCAGATTCTAATGTGAGAAGTATAGGTGGGGTCAGGGTAACCGCTTCGTCTGTTCCTGAAGCACGCACATTAGTTAGTTGCTTACCTTTAATAGGATTAACTACCAAATCATTATCACGACTGTGAATACCAATTACCATGCCCTCGTACAAACTATCGCCAGGGTTAACAAACATGCGGCCACGTTCCTGTAATTTCCACAAAGCATACGCAACTGCGTCCCCCTGCTCAGCAGATATTAACACTCCATTCCTACGTGCTGCTATTTCCGGCCGCATTGGAGCATATTCGTCAAATACATGGCTAATTATGCCTGTACCGCGCGTCATGGTCATGAAATCTGATTGAAAACCAATCAAACCACGTGCAGGAATACGATAGTCTAGTCTTACACGTCCGCGTCCGTCAGGAACCATATCTTGCAAATCACCACGCCGTGTACCAAGTGCTTCCATTACTGCACCTTGGTTTGTCTCTTCCACATCTAAAGTAAGCATTTCAAATGGCTCACACTTAACACCATTAATTTCACGGATCACAACGTGTGGGCGCGACACTGCAAGTTCGTAACCTTCACGCCGCATGCTTTCAAGTAAAATGGTTAAATGCAATTCACCACGCCCAGAAACTAAAAAAATATCGCTCTCACTTGTATCTTCTAACTTCATAGCCACATTAGTAAGCAATTCTTTTTCAAGCCGCTCACGTAACTGACGGCTAGTAACAAATTTACCCTCCTTGCCTGCAAAGGGGGATGTATTTACCTGAAAATTCATAGTTAATGTAGGCTCATCTACCGCACGCATCGGCATCGCTTCAGGTTGATTAATATCCGCCAAAGTTGCGCCAATACTAAGTTCTTCAACTCCATTGACCAGCACAATATCACCAACTGTAGCTTCATCTAATTGCACGCGATCAATACCACAAAAACCTAGCACCTGATTGACTCTAGCTTTTTTCGAAATATTATCTTCTGCCAATACTATTACATCCTGATTTGGTTTTAAACAACCACGGCTAATACGGCCAATGCCAATACGGCCAACAAAACTTGAATAATCTAACGCGCTAATTTGTAACTGAAGGGGCCCATCTGGGTTACCAACGGGTGCATGAACATGCTTGAGTATAGTATCGAACAAAGGGCGCATATCTGTACTAGTTTGTTTTAAATCTAACATAGCATAGCCATTAAGCGCTGAAGCATACACTACTGGAAAATCTAGCTGCTCTTCTGTTGCACCTAACTTATCAAATAAATCAAACGTATAATTTACAACCATGTCAGGGCGCGCACCTGGCCGATCAATCTTATTGACTACTACAATCGGACGTAATCCAAGTGCCAAAGCTTTCTTAGTTACAAAGCGAGTCTGTGGCATTGGACCTTCTACCGCATCGACTAGCAGCAAAACACCATCCACCATTGATAACACGCGCTCAACCTCGCCTCCAAAATCTGCATGACCAGGTGTATCCACGACATTTATGTGTACCCCTTCATAATCCACCGCACAATTCTTTGCAAGTATAGTGATACCACGCTCTCGCTCAATATCGTTGGAATCCATAATCCGCTCAGCAATGTTCTGGTGTGCAGCAAAAGATCCTGCTTGATGCAATAACTTGTCCACTAAAGTGGTCTT
>JAHELA010000138.1 GCA_024644425.1 Nitrosomonadaceae bacterium | reverse complement strand
AGAAGTGTGGTTAACTCAAGCCATACATTGGTTTTTTGTTTGAGATATATAAGCGTGTCCAGAACTGGTTGTAGATGTGCGCCAGTTTGTTTTACATAGAACTCCTCAGTAAAAGCTTTCAGATCAACATTAACAGCATCCATTTTACCGAAAAAATCACGGCGAGGTTGATCATGTACATAACCTGCTGTAACTGCTACCGCCTTGATGCCTTTTCCGTGACAGGCATCGGCCACATCCATCGCATATTCTGCAAAGATTACTGGGTCATTATAGGTGAATGCAACACTCTTACAGTCTAGCTCCCTGGCGCTACGAGCAATTTCTTCTGGTCTAGCCTGCTCTGCAAGATTGTCGAAGCTGCGTGATTTAGAAATGTCCCAGTTCTGGCAGAATTTACATGCAAGATTGCAACCTGCTGTACCAAACGACAGAACGCTGCTACCAGGATAAAAATGATTTAGCGGTTTTTTTTCGATAGGATCAACACAAAAACCAGAAGACCGACCGTATGTGGTTAGAACCATCCTATTGTATACGCGGCCACGTACGAAGCATGCACCTCGCTGTCCTTCATGAAGTTTGCAATCGCGCGGGCATAGATCACATTGGATGCGGCCATCGTTTAGCTGATGCCAGTATTTAGCAGGATGTTGTTCTGCGATGCTAATTGTTTCGTCCAATTTTTCGCTCCTACACTAAGTCTGATTCCGCATCATTAATGGTGTCATGTTTAATTAATGGTAATAGTATTCTTCGATAAGTTGTTATGTTCCTTTTACTCGGTGAAAGCGATAGCAGCATAGCCCACTACTTTATCGCGTGAACCGGCAGTATCTCCAGAGTTACGCAAATCGAGCAATCTCGGTGTAAGATTGTGTTTCCGGGCCGCTATAATTAACCCGCTAATGGGCGTGCCTCCACAAGCGTGATCATGTTCAATTGGCTGGCGTAGCTTTAGGATAGAACCGACAGTTTTTTCATCTACGCATTGTGCTGTTGCATAAGGCAGATAGTGCGAAAGGTCTGAGCTGATAACAATTAGAGTTTCGTCGCCGCCCCACAAGGTTTCTAGTACCTCGGCAACTTCTTCGGATGAAGCCGTGCCAACGGCCAGCGGTAGCAGGGTAAAGTCGGGTAGCATGCTTTGCAGGAACGGAAGTTGCACTTCTAGAGAATGCTCCTGAGCATGTGCCAACTCGCTTATTGTAATTTGCGGCATCTGGATGATAGCGTTTATCGCCGCCGTATCCAGCATGATCTTCCCCAATGGCGTGTCAAAAGCATCTGAGGCAGGTAATGCTAGACCGCGTACCATAACTCTATGGGCAGGACCAAGTAATATTACACGACGGATATGCTTGGTGATGAGGCGAAGTGTTGCATAAGCTGAAGCTGCAACAGCTCCCGAATAGATATAACCGGCATGCGGAACAATCAACGCTTTAGGTCTCAGAGCTTGCTGTGAAGCCGCAGTTAGCAACTCGTGTACGTCAAACGCAAGTTGTCGCGAATCGGCAGGATAGAATAAGCCCGCTACAGCGGGTAAACGAACAGTAAGAATGGCAATTATCCTCCATATAATATATTTTATATGGGGGTTATCGGAGTAGCATCAAGATTATACTCCTACTTGCTCTGACAACACTTAATCATGGGACACTAAAATAAAGAACAATATTTGAATGTTTATATGTCGTCTCGCCTCCAAATCTCTACTACCACAATATCCCATTTGCCTCTTCTGTTCTGGCTTTAGATCATCTATTTTGTGTAAAAGTATATTTTCATATGAAGCCTCTTACTAAGCTGAATTAAATATAATAATTGTAGAATTACATTTGTATTAATTATGGGGAACAACTAGCACGTCACATCGTGCATATATAAGTAATTGTCTTGTATTACTACCTAGCAAAAATATTTTTACTGCCCCTACTTTGGTTCCAAGACCGTGTCTTCCGAGTACAATCAAATCGGCGCCTTGTTTTTTCTCCTGTTCACGTATACGATCTACAACGTTGCCACGTATAACTACTGGGTGCCAATTTCCCGAATCGATCCCTGCGTCTGTTGCAGTTTGATGAAGGCGAGCAACTGCTTCTTGGCGAATTTTCTTTCGATAGCGCTGAATCTCTTCTTCCTTTTCACCCGCTAGGCGCATTTTGGCTTCGAATGGCACCTCGTAAGTATGCAGTAAAGTAAGCTCTGCATTTGGGGCCACTTCCAGCGCCAGACGGAGCGCAATCCGCGACCAATCGGAGAAATCTATTGGCACTATTACACTCTGGTATACTTTACGAGGAGTTTGCTTCACTGTAAGGATGGGACATTGATTTATACGTTGCAAACGCTCTGCAGTCGTTCCTAGAAGTTGCTCACGCATTAAACCTTCTCCACGTGCGCCAACAACCAAAAGATTTACATCGAGGGCTTCCACTTGTTCAGTAATACTTTCTAACACTTCTCCTTCTACTAAATGGCGTCCAGCACTTATACCAAGTGGTTTACTGCAATGATCAGCCAGTTGTAAAAATGATTTTTGCGTCTGAGATTTGATACGCTCCTGCCATAATTTTCCTTTTTTTCCAAATAATTGCAGCATCCCATTTAATTCTTTTTGGTCTAATACATGTATTAGCTCGAGCTTTGCTCCAATTTTCCGAGCTATCATTGCCGCTCGAATAGCAGCACGTCTTGATGATGCAGAAAGATCGGTAGCAGCAAGTATAGTATGCAGGCTTTTCATAGAAGGTTATTTAGCTAGCAAAGTACATTGATTTACTGTGTAGTGCTTCAATTTGCTGGCGGAACTCAGCTTGGACTTTCTCCTCAGCTTGATCTGCTTTTGCAGCTAGAGCATCTATTTCATTTTTCACTTGATCTAGCTCCGAATGAATTCTACGAACAAATTCGTCTTTTGTATTCATAATTTACCTTTATAGGGGGATAGAAATTAATTTGTATTACTTGATAAATTACAAATAGTCACGCTAAGTTACATTAATTATGTAACAAACATCCTATTATATTACAATACCGATTAACAAAAGAAACGAAAACATTAATGCACGTGACATGGACACTGTCCAAAGCAATAAACGTAATTCCACGACCTCTATATTTTAGACAACGAATGCTAGATCTAAAGTACCAATGACTGTAGAGAGTACAGTTTCGGTCATAAAATGCCCTTACTAGGAGATACTATGAGTCGTTTTATACCATTTTTCATTGCTATATTTTGCAGTGGTAGCGCAATTGCAGAGTGGACTCAGATAGGTGATCATATCGCGAAGACAAAAGGTGTTGATACAGGCCGCGGTGTAAAAACATTTGTTATGAAAGATACCATCGCTAGAAATGGGGATAGGGTAGTCATGTGGACTTTGAGGGATTACGAGAGCCCTGTTAAAGTAGAAAATAAAAAACAATTCTCATCCATGTCATTGGAGGAATATGATTGTGAGAACGTAGAATATAAGACGCTTTCTTTCTACTGGTATTCAAAACAACAGGCGAAGGGGAAAACGGTATATTCTGATAATTCTCATGGAGATATGCAGCCAATTATTCCAGATTCTCTGGTTCATGATGCATGGAAAATTGCCTGTGGAAAGAAATAAACTAAACGTTGGAAGGAAAAACTTGCTATTTTGAAAGTCACTTCAACTAGACTAACTAGGAAAAAATAGAAAATTCTCTTGTTCTCAGTTTTATCCGTTGATTAATGTTGGCCGTATAGCTGCCAAGATGGCTTTTGATGTGTTTATTATGTGTTTAATTAGTTTGGGGTTTCTATGAAAAATCTACACACTTTACTCGCTGCCACCGATCTATCTGCGCCATCGCGCTATACAGCGCAGCGAGCTGCCATGCTGGCTAGAGAGCTCGGAGCAAAACTAGAACTTGTGCATGTGTTGCAGCAAAACGTACTTGATGAAA
>JAHELA010000020.1 GCA_024644425.1 Nitrosomonadaceae bacterium | reverse complement strand
GGAAGGTCACTCAAAAAATCTTTGATCATTATTGCTGCTCTCAATGTGGGCTGATCTTTATCATGCCGGTCCCATTGAATCTTGCTGATTACTATCCTGAAGAATACCATTTTGTACCAAAGTCTGCGTCATTCCTAGAAACTGGATCAAAGCCTGAGTCCTATAAAATCGAGATCGTTCAGCGTTTCGTTAGCAGCGGAAGGTTGCTTGAAATTGGTCCGTCATATGGTAGTTTTACGTATCTTGCTAAGAAAGCTGGATTTGAGGTTGAGGCTATCGAAATGAATGCACGATGCTGTAAATTCTTGAATGAGGTTGTCGGTGTGAACGCCATTAATAGTGATGATCCTATCGCGACACTCGAACAAATGGAGCCTTATGATGTGATTGCCCTTTGGCATGTAATTGAACATTTGCCTGACCCGTGGCCAACAATAGATGCTGTTTATAGAAGCCTCAAGCCGGGGGGCATAGTAATATTGGCTACTCCTAACCCAAGTTCTTTTCAATTTAGAATTATGGGTCGTTACTGGCCTCACGTTGATGCACCTCGTCATGTAATGTTGATTCCTATGAAACTTCTTGCAAAGAAATTAGAGCCCTTAGGAATGAAGCCGGAACTAATTACTACGACCGACCAGGGGAGTATAGGCTGGAATACTTTTGGATGGGAATTTTTCTTCGCTAATATGTCTTCACAACGCCACCTTAAAAAATTACTGCGTCGGTTTGGGCGATTAGTAAGTATACTATTTGGACCAATTGAAAAAGTTGAGGGCAAGGGTAGTGCATACACTTTGGTTTTTAGAAAGAATATGAAATGAAATTTTCAGTTCTACTACCCACTCGGAATCGGATTGACTTGCTTTCCTATGCTATTGAGACTGTTAGAAAACAGGACTACCCCAATTGGGAAATTATAATTTCCGATAATTTTTCAGAAGAAGACATTGCGGGTTATGCGAGATCAATTGATGATTCACGTATCAAATATTATCGTACCGATGAATTTATTCCTGTTACAGATAATTGGAATAAGGCACTTGCTAAGAGTGATGGTGACTACGTCATTATGCTTGGTGATGACGATTGTCTTATGAGAGGCTATTTTACAACACTAAAAAAAATAATTGAGGAATATGATGCGCCAGATGTAATCTACACTAGTGCTTTTCTTTATGCATATCCTGGGGTTATGCCGGGACATCCTGATGGGTTTCTACGTTCTTACGAGCATAGTAATATTTACCGATCTTCGCACAAGCCATTTTGGCTAGAAAAAAAAGAGTCTATGGCATTAGTTAGTCATTCGATTAACTTTAAGATACATTTTAATTACAACATGCAGTTTTCTTTAGTTAGCAGGAAACTGATTGATACGATGGCTAAATATGGTCCATTTTACCAGTCCCCATATCCAGACTACTATGCCACAAATGCAATTATGCTAAAGGCAGAACACATTCTAATTGTCCCACAGCCACTTGTAACCATAGGAATAAGCCCTAAATCATTTGGTTTTTATTATTTTAACGATACGGAAAGTGAAGGAAACGAATTCTTAAAAAATATTGCTGATCCTAAAATTACACATCTTTTACGGCAGGTAATACTACCAGGTACAAATATGAATTCTTCGTGGCTAGTATCTATGGAAACACTAATACAAAATTTTGGGGAGAGAGGGAACCTAAAAATAAATTACGATCGATATCGTTTTCTTCAAATCAGTGCAGTTTTTGCTGGGCTTGTGCTTAAGAAAAACTTTGCTAAGTCAGTAATCTTTAATCTTTTGAATAGAATGACTCTACGTGAACAGATTATTTATGGAGTACCTATGACAATTATACTGGTTGCGTCTTGGATTATACCTAAGCGCTATCATGCATATATAGCGAAGCGGATATTACGATACACGGATTCACATCCAAAGTTTATTACTCCAGAAATTAATGGAAAGTTTTGTACGATTCTCGATGTTTTTGAGCAGATTGATCCGGTGCAATATTCTGTTAAAGAAGCAGAGGATAGTTGATGCATATGTCTGATACACCGAAGGTAAGTATTTGCATTCCTACATATAATAATGCAAATTTTCTTCGGCAAGCTGTGGAGTCAGCGCTTGGACAGAGTTACCAGGATTTTGAAATTGTAATTGTAGATAATTGTTCTACAGATCATACAGGTGAATTGATTGAGAGCTTACAGAAAGAGAACGATGGCCGCATCCGTTTTTTTAAAAATGATCAGAATATTGGACTTACTGGAAATTTTAACAAATGTCTCAAGTACGCTGAAGGGGAAAATATCAAATTTTTGTGTTCAGATGATGTATTGCTGCCCGAGTGTCTTGAAAAGATGGTAGCAGTACTTGATACGAATCAATCAGTAACACTAGTTTGCAGTGGTCGACTTATAGTTAATGAAGCCGGTGAGAAATTAGGATTTAAACAATTTCCATTTGTGGACGATATTATTAAAGGTAGTAATGTTATTACCAAATGTTTATTTGGCAAGAACTACATTGGTGAGCCTACAGCAGTTATGTTTCGCAAGAAAGATGTAACTGGTGGTTTTCGTGAGGATCTTCCCCAGTTAATGGATATGGAAATGTGGTTTCAATTATTAGAGCGGGGTGACCTGTTATGTATAGGTGGTCCATTGTGTGCTGTACGTATACACTCCGGTCAGGTGACGTATACAAATAAAGAATCAGGAAAATTAATTGATGATAATGTAAAAATATTTGATGAATATTCACGGAAACCATACCTTAAGATTACTCCTCTTTTAGTGCTGAAACGTAAAATGCTAATGACATATAGAGTTTGGGTATCCAGAAAATTTATTTCAGAAAGTAAAAAGCGAATGGTCTTAGATCAGTATGCAAGTAAATTAATATACATACTGATGCCATTAGTTGAGTATGTAGTCAGTCTAGAAAAATGGGTCGTGAGAAGGATGAGAAATTTTAATCTATAAAAAAGATTGTCTTTAAGAAAGTTTAGAACCCGCTTGCGTCATGAAAATATCTATCATAACTGCTTGCTATAATGCTGCAGATACCCTGAGTGACACGCTTGATTCTGTTGCTTCTCAAAGCTATTCAAACGTTGAGCACATTATTGTAGATGGCGGATCAGTTGATAACACAGAAGAGATTGTAAAAAAGAAGGGTAGGCGGGTAGCTGTCTGGCATTCCGAATCCGATAAGGGAGTATACGATGGAATGAATAAAGGATTGTCGCTTGCTTCTGGAGAGGTGATTGGTTTTCTCAATGCAGATGATGTTTACATGCACTCAGGAGTGCTAACCAAGGTAGCTGCTACAATGGATGATTCTGCTATCGATGCCTGTTACGCCAATTTAGTTTACGTGGATCGCAAACAGATCAATCGTGTAATACGTCACTGGACTTCACAAAATTATGTGCCTGGTTTGTTCGAGAAAGGTTGGATGCCCGCTCATCCGACTTTTTTTGTACGTAAGTCTATTTATGAGAGACTTGGTGGATTTAACTTACGTTATCGGTTGCAGTCTGATTTCGATCTTGCGCTTAGGTTTATCGGTATTAAAGATATTGAGACTCGTTATATACCGGAAGTATGGGTACGCATGAGAATGGGTGGGATGAGTAACAATAGTATTCGCAATGTGATACGAGGCAATATTGAGGCATATTTATCTTGTCGTGCTAATGGTCTGAAGGTGCCCCCCTGGTTCATACTAGGTAAGGTGTTTTCGCGACTTCCACAATTTGTAAAAGCGCATCGGATGAAACTGGATTGAGTACTACATCTGAACCTCAAAAAATACTAATTACTGGAGCATCAGGTTTCGTTGGTAGTGAACTGTGTCGCCAATTAGTGGCATGTGGGCTTGATGTTGTTGGTACAGTACGTAGTTTACCTGCCATACAAGTGCCTGGGGTAGATTACCGAATTGTAGGTGAATTAGCCACAAATACAGCATGGAGTAATGAAATTTTTACAGGAGTAGGAGTGGTTGTTCATTGTGCTGCACGCGTGCATGTGATGGGCGATTATGTGCAAGATCCTTTAATGGAGTTTCGGCGTGTCAATACCTTAGGAACAGAGAATTTAGCGCGGATAGCTGCTAATAATGGGGTAAAGCGTTTAATTTTCTTAAGCTCTATCAAAGTTAATGGTGAGAATTCTCTAACTGATACACCATTTGATGAAACCTCACTTTCTAATCCCCAGGACCACTATGGGATTTCAAAATTAGAGGCCGAAAAGGTACTTAGTCGAATTGCTTTCGAGACTGGTATGGAGATTGTGATACTACGCCTTCCAATGGTCTATGGTCCTGGTGTGAAAGGGAATTTCCTGAGGTTATTGAAGATAGTGGATAGCGGAATTTCGCTACCATTTTCTTTGGTAAAAAATCAACGAAGCTTTATTTATCTTAATAATCTTACGAGCGCTATTACTGCCTGCCTGACAGATCCTGCTGCTGCTGGGGAAACTTATATGGTAAGTGATGGTGAAAATATTTCTACTGCACAATTGATCACACAAATTGCATATGCACTAGAAAAGCCTGTACGGTTGTGGCCTTGCCCATTACGTTTACTAAAGTTAGCTGGTATGTTGTCAGGGAAATCCGATGAAATTTCAAAATTGCTAGGTTCGTTATGTATCAATAGTAATAAAATCTGCAGAGAGCTGGACTGGGTTCCTTCGTATACGCTATCTCAAGGATTATCAGTAACAGCTGCATGGTATCGTAAAAAGGTATAGTTCTACGATTATGATTTCTGTTCCCCCTTTTTTATTTTTTACCGCGCCCTTACTCTCGTTTGTAGTAACGTTTGTATTTATTTTGTGGTTTACCAAGTATAGTGCTATTAAGATATTGGATCACCCTAATCACCGTTCCCTGCATACAAAATCTGTTCACATAGTCGGTGGTGTTGGTTTAATGCTAGGAATTTTACTTGCCTGGGTATTATTTCCTGTGGTGTTACCTATGTCGCTATGGATAGGAATTTGTTTGTTAGTTTCAGTATCTTTTGCCGATGATATCTTCGGCCTACCTGTTTGGTTAAGGCTACTAGTACACTGCGTAGCAGCAGTTTTATTAGCTTTAGCGCTTTTATCTGAAAGTTATGGTTGGCCAATTACAATAATTGCAGCAATTTCTATTATTTGGATGACTAATCTTTACAATTTTATGGATGGTTCGGATGGACTGGCAGGTGGTATGACTCTGATCGGTTTTGGTATCTATGGTTTAGCTGCCTTGCTTAATGAGAATGAGATGTTCGCTATGATAAATTTTTCGATTTCCTCAGCTGCTATGGCTTTTTTGTTTTTCAATTTTTATCCCGCGCGTGTTTTTATGGGGGATGCTGGTGCGATTCCATTGGGATTTCTAGCAGCTGCATTAGGTATTTTAGGTTGGGTGGATAGTTTATGGCCAATATGGATGCCTTTACTAGTATTTTCACCCTTCATCGTAGATGCTTCAGTTACATTGGCAAAACGCGGTCTTCGTGGAGAAAAAATATGGCAAGCGCATCGTGAGCATTTCTATCAACATCTTGTAAAACAAGGTTTTGGGCATCGTAACACGGCATTAATTGAGTACATGCTTATGTTAGCTGTGGGAATAAGTGCTTTGTGGGCAATACAGCAGGAAACTATGGTTCAATATGGAGTAGGCGTAGCATGGAGTTTGATTTATTTAAGCTTGATAGTTATTTCAGATTATTATTGGGAACACGATAAAATTGATAGGTAAGATACACGCACTGAATTTATCGTATGCGCACATTAATTAAATTTGTTGCTGACATTGTAGCAGCCATCCTGGCATGGTGGCTTGCTTATTTATTTCGTTTTAATTTTGAAATTCCAGCTTTGTATCTTACATCCCTAAGAGAAACCTTGCCATGGGTGGTCATCATTCAAGTAGTATCATTCTCTTGGTTTGGTCTTTACCGTGAAGTTTGGCGATATGTAAGCTTACATGATTTACGAAGTATTCTTTATGCCGTTCTTACGGCTGCAACGGCCGTACCGCTTGCTTTATTTATGTTACAAATACTTGTAGGGGTACCGCGTTCAGTATTACTACTGGATCCTATATTACTTCTATTTATGATGGGCAGTAATCGTATTGCTTACCGCTTGTGGAAAGAGAAACGATTTTTTGGAAAGAGTCCCCTACAGGGGAATCCTGTTCTTGTATTAGGCGCTGGAGGTGCTGCGGTAAGATTACTGAAAGAGCTTTCTCGTAGTGTAGAATGGAGAGTAGTTGGATTGCTGGATGACGATCTGACAAAACGTAGTAAGATTTTGGATGGTGTTCAAGTATTAGGCCAGATTACGGACTTACCTATTTTGGCCGAGAAGTTAAATGTTTCCCACGCTATTATAGCTATGCCATCAGCCACTCATCGTGAGCGCCGTAGGGCCTTAGATGCATGTTCGGCAGCAGGAGTGAAGGCGTTAACTGTACCTTCTTACGATGATTTAATTAGTGGCAAGATTACCGTATCACAAATCCGTAATGTTGAGCTTGATGACTTATTGGGACGAAATCCAGTAGCCTTGGATAGTGAAGGATTATTTGGCTTGCTTGAAGGGAAAACAATTCTTGTTTCTGGAGCAGGTGGCTCCATTGGATCTGAGTTATGTCGTCAGATTACTAAATTTAATCCTGCTCGCCTTATATTTTTTGAATTGAATGAGTTCGCACTTTACAATATCGAGCAAGAATTTCATTCTAAATTTCCAAATATGAATATGGTATTTGTAATAGGGGATGTTAAGGATCAGGCACGACTTGCACAGACCTTTTCTCAATATAAGCCAGCCGCAGTATTTCATGCCGCAGCTTACAAGCATGTACCGCTTATGGAGCAGGAGAATGCTTGGCAGGCGGTGCTAAATAATGTATTAGGAACCTGGGCCATTGCACAAACTTCAGTTAAATATGAAGTAGAAAAATTTGTGCTGATTTCAACTGATAAGGCAGTTAACCCCACTAATGTTATGGGTGCAAGTAAGCGACTTGCAGAGATGGTATGTCAAGCTTTGCAGTATCCATTTTTTTCTGGTTTAGCCAGAGGCCATGGCTTAGTAAGAGAAAATAGAAAGAATACACATTTTGTAATAGTCCGTTTTGGTAATGTACTAGGCAGCGCAGGAAGTGTTATACCAAAATTTCGAGAGCAGATTGCAATGGGCGGGCCGGTAACTGTCACGCATCCAGAAATTACGCGCTATTTCATGTCCATTCCTGAGGCTGCACAACTTGTTTTGCAAGCAGGTTTGATGGGTGGAGAAAAAGGTGACAGGGAGATTTTTGTATTAGATATGGGAGATCCAGTTAAGATTTCTGATCTTGCAAGAGACTTGATTCGCTTGTCTGGATTAAGCGAAGAAGATATTAAGATTGTATATAGTGGCTTACGTTCTGGAGAAAAGCTCTACGAGGAGTTGCTGTCTGATGACGAGAGCACATTGCCTACTCCTCATGATAAATTACGTGTAGCTCAAGCTTGTCAAGTGGATGAGAAATGGTTGGCAGAACTACTCGTATGGCTTAATGGCCACCAAGTACTGAATGATGAGGATGTTAAAAAAGGCTTGGCAAATTTTGTGCCAGAATACTCCGCTATGAACTCAAATTAAGTGCTCTTTCATTTTGTTATATTCTTCCTACTTTAGTAGTTTGGATTGTTGAGAAGCTCTAATTTTTATACTTGCTTTAAAATTGGAATCGAAATAGCTTAGCGTAGAATCCCTCCATTGCTAGCAGCTCTAGATGAGTTCCAATCTCAGAAATATAATTTTTTTCAAATACAAAGATACGGTCAGCTTTTTCTAAAGTTGCCCGGCGTTTTGCTATGGTAATTGAGGTTCGATTTTGCATCAAGGCTTCTATTGCTTCCTGTATATAGTGCTCAGATTCCGGGTCGAGTGTTGTGTTTAATTCTTCCAAAATAATAATTGAAGGATTTTTTAGTAGTGCACGGGAAATGGCAATTAGTTGGCACTGGACTTTAGTAAGTTGTATTCCATGAATACCCACTTGAGTTTGCATTCCTTGCGGCATCTCACGGATAAATTCTATTGCATGGGCTGCTTGTGCCGCAGTAATTATTTCTCCTTCTGTGGCGCATTCCATTTTACTAAATGCAATGTTGGCCGCAATGGTATCATTAAAAAGTGGCACTTCCTGTGGTACCAAACTAATATTAGAACGTAGGCCAGCTAATTTAAGAGTTTTCAAATCACGGCCATCGAGTAGAATTCTTCCATGGGTTGGTTGGATGAATCGAGGAATTAGATTAGCAAAAGTATTCATGCCGTCATCTGAAGATCCAACTAGAGCAATTTTTTCTCCAGGACTTATAGTGAGAGTAATATCATTTAATATGGCATTCTCTTCTGAAGTAGGATAAAAATGGACCTGCTCGAATCGAAGTTCTCCTCGAGCGCGGTCAATGCTGATTATCCCTGAGTCTGGTTCAGATTCTAAGTCAAGTATAGAAAAAATACCTTCAGAGGTAGTAAGACTACTTTGTAGGAGTTTGCTTACATTGGCGAGCCGTTTTAGTGACAGGGTCAAAATTAGCATAGATACGATAAATGAAACAAAACTTCCTGCCGTCGTTTTATCAGGCGGCACTTGCTGGATGGCAAGATAAAAAAAGGTTGTTAACGTAATAGCAATGACTATTTGTACTAGAGGCATTTTAAAGGCGTTAGTGCTAATACGTTTTATATTGAATGTGCATACTTGATTAGCTTCATTCTGAAATCGATGGCTTTCATATTTCTGGCCGCCGTCAAGCGTGAGTACTTTATGACTCTTAATTGTTTCTAGTATTACTTGAACAAAACCTTCCATGGGATGGCTTATTCTAGGGTCATTTTCCTGGTTCCTTCCACAGATCAATTGGATGCTTAGCATAACTACTAGCGCCATCATTAATACTAAAAATGATAGTTCCCAATTAAGATAGAACATCCATACTAGTAGTCCAATAATAGTAAGCGTATCTTTTATCAGGATAGATGTTACTTTAGTGGTATCTTCAGCTACCTGGGTAACCTCAGAAGTAAATTTTGAAATAAGAGTTTCATTTGTTTGGCAATCGTAATAATGAGGAGGTTGGGTTAATAGCTTGTCAAACATGGATGTTTGTAAATTTACTATAAGTGTATTATTTACCCAATGGATTGCATATCTACTGATATAGCTTGCGACACCACGTACAACAAACAATGAAACAATAATTATTGTAATTAATTGTAATAATTCTTGGTTCTTATTGCCGATCGCATGGTCTAGCATTGGTTTTATTAGTGCTGGTAGTATTGCGTCGGTTGCTGCCATTAAAGCCGCACAAAATAACGCTAAACTGAAAACTAGCCGATAAGGCGAAGTATAGTTTATCAAGCGTAGATATAGATGATAGATTGTCATAGTTTGATTGTTTGACATAGCTGCACAATATCAGAAATGGGAGAATTTGAGAAAATATTGCTTTATAGTTTTAGCTAAATATCAAAATAACTGACTACTAGAACTACCTAGAGTTAGACCCAAATAGAGATTCTTAAATACCGTTAATTTAGACGATACTTAATTGTGAACCAGAAGTTACGTTTGCGAGCAGGTAGAGCAGAAAATGATGTTCCAGCACTGTTACGGATACCATATGAATAGTACTTCTCATTGGATAAGTTATTTACAGCAAAGCTAAAGAGCCAATTTGCTATTTTGTGAGAAAGCTTGAGATCTATAGTGACATAATCTGGCATGCGTCGGAAGAAGCTGTTTGCCTGATCATTATCGTATATCTGTTGTCCTACATAATTAACTGTTGTAAAAAGATTTGTCTTAGATGTAATTCTAAGGGTGCTACCAGCTGAAGCTGCATGCTTTGGTACAAGTGGAATGGTATTGTTCGATACATCAATACCGACAAATATTCCTTTACGAAATCGTGCATCATTGAAGGTATAGCTACCAAATATATCAAGCTTATTAATTGGTGACCAAGAGGCTTCAATTTCAATTCCTTGGCGACGGGTTGGAGGAAGGTTTAAGTTAGCAAAAAATACAAAAGGATTGATTACAATAAAACCGATTTCGTTATTAAGGTTGGTGCGATAAATTGAAGCGCGAGCTCGTAATGTATTCTGATTATATTCTATTCCAATTTCCCCGGTATGAGCGGTCTGAGGGTCAAGTAAGTTGATTATAGAGTCAAACGCTGGTCCTCCAAATTGATTATAAATTTCATCAACTGTGGCAATTCGGAAACTACGGCCAAATTTCCCATAAAGTGATAGAGTGGAACCTAAGGGCTGCCGTATTCCAGCGTCGTAAGCATACAAAGTACGATGTTGCTGATCTCGTGCATACGCTGCTGGGTTGAAGCGATCGTTTGCCTTATTATGTGTCCATTGTAATCTTCCTCCTAACGTAACTACTGTTTTTGATGGAAGTGTGGCAGCGTATTGCAGATAGGCTGCCTTATTTTGTTGCTCCGCTTTTACATTAGCTTGTAGTATGTTGGCGGACGTTTCACCTGGTATTGATTCTGGTCCAGTAAAACGTTTTGAAGCATAATTCCACCATTCAAAATTAGCGCCTAGTATTAATTCATGGCTTATCCTGGCTAGATGGAATGGCACTTTAATTCTGGGATTAAATAACCATACGTTAGAATTTGTATCTATAAATACTTTAGAATCAAAAAAATCACCGATGAAATAATCATCAAATAAAGCTGTACGGTGACTATCTCGAAAAGAAAAATCTGCGGCAAGATTTGCAGGTCCAATTTTATATTTATTTCTAAGTGTAATAAATACGCCTTTACGGGTGCTAAAATCTCGAGGTGTTGAAGTTCCCCTTCGATCAGTTTGTAATTGTAATTCTGTACGATTAGAAGGCAGTTCAAGTTTTTGGTCATCTAAGCCAAATTTTAGCATTGCGCTGCCATTACGAAATTGGTAACGGAGATCACCCTGTAGATTCTTTTGATTCAGGTCATTATTGGTTCGATAGTTTTCCGTCCTTAAGATATTTGCCGTAAGTGCTAAACCAAACTTTTCTTTAGCAGCATTTATGGCGCCTTTAAATTCCATACCATTGTAGCTACCATATGAAAATCCAGCGTTACCAGATATGCTGTCTGGATCAGATGAGCGTGTTATTATGTTAATTACGCCTCCTGTGGTCCCACCACCATAGGTTACGGCACCACTACTGCGCAGTATTTCTATCCTTTCGATCGAATCCAGAGGAATTGTTGACCAGCGGATACCTACCAACTCGTTTTCGTTTATTCGCTGACCGTCAAGTAGAACCAAAGTATTTTGATTCCCAGTTATTCCAAATCCACGTAAATCTATTTGTTGATCAGGCCCTCCATCTAAGTTGCGGGTATGTACACCTGCATATTGTTGTAAGAGCTCTGGTATAGTCAGTGCTGTACTATTCTTAATTTGTTCAGCACTAATAACAGAAACTCCAACTGGTAGTTCCTTTGGGTTTTGTTCAAAGCGTGTTGCGGAAACTATAATTTCTTTAAATGAATTTTTTGGAAGATCATATGCCCACAAGCAAACAGGTGCAGCTAATAACAGACAAATCATTCTAAAAAAGAGACGCACGATATTTCCTTATGTTAAATGGACCCACCGTCCATTGTTCTAATAAGAAATGAAATATCGCCGAGGGTACTTTCCGAGCCGTAAAGGGGAAGTCAGGATATCGCCCCACGCGATATTTCCATAACGTTCAAGGCCGATATCCGGGCTCGCAAGACTTGATGTATCGCCTTCCCATGAATTTAGGTTTCACAGTGGCATAAACAGATACGTCCACACTTACTTACCGTTGCGGGGGCAGCCCAGGCATTTACCTGGTTCCCGTTTAACTTGACTGAGAAAATCAGTCATAGCACCCTAAACGTGACTAGATACTAACATAAAGAGTGAAACAGGCACGAAATCTTGAATTATCATCTCATTGTGGCAACCAAAGTTACTCACTAAATCGTGGAAATAACATTTGGAATACTCTGTTACCAGTTGACTTGGCAGGGATTTTCAAATTATAGTGCACTGATGGAAACAGAACTTAAAACTTTGGAAGAGAAAATTAACCAATTTGTAAAATTGTGTCACCGTCAGCGCTCGGAAAATATTCAGCTGCGTCAGCAATTAGCTGGTGCTACCAGTGAAAATAAACACCTATCAGAAAAAATAAACGCCGCAACTACTCGTCTGGAATCACTTTTAACCCAATTTCCTGGTAATAAATAATGAGTACCAGCAAAGCTGTGGACGTTGATATCATGGGGCGTGAATTTCGCGTAACTTGCCCTGATGAGGAGCGTGAAGAACTACTTCAAGCAGTGACATATCTTGATAAGAAAATGTGTGAGATCAGAGATAACGGTAAGGTGGTAGGTTCAGAGAGAATTGCTATTATGGCTGCACTCAATATAGCCCATGAGCTTCTTGCTACACGAGTTAGAGGTGGTTTTGACATGGGGGAATTTAAGCGTAGAATCGATCATATGCTGACTTTGCTTGATTCAGTTACTCCTGAACAGGATAAGTTGTTTTAGAGCAGCGTTCTTTTTAGTCTGATCTGTATATGAAATGAATAAGGGCTGCCCCCTGCGTTGTTTGTAAAGGCACATATTCTTTGAACCAATTTTTTGAGATTGGTTGTGAACTAAAGTGATGCTGTTGTGCGCACCCTATATGGGAGTGCCTGATGTATCCGGAAAACGACCACTTTGAACCATATGGTTCAAGATAATAGCCTGACGGCAATTGCGGGGGGCTTTTATTGGAGTTTAAAAAGCGGCATAGCCGCTTTTTTAATTCATAAAATTTATTATATCGAAATACTTTTATTAAATTATGCGTTATTGGTTAATGAAATCTGAGCCCTCGGATGTGAGCATTGATGATCTTGCTAAGAGGGATAATAAAACTATAGCGTGGTATGGTGTACGTAATTATCAGGCTCGGAATTTTATGCGTGATCAGATGAAAGTTGGCGATCAAGTATTTTTTTATCACTCAAGTTGTAAACAGCCGGGCATTGTTGGGATCGCAGAGGTTTCTAAACTTGCATATCCAGATGCAACGCAATTTGATCCAGATAGCAAATATTTTGATCCAAAGGCTACAGCTGAAAATCCGCGTTGGTTTAATGTAGATGTAAGATTCGTTAATAAAACTCGGCTAATTGATATTAAGGAACTCAGAAGTTATCCTGAATTAAAGAGTATGCGTATTTTGCAGAAAGGAAATCGCCTATCCATAACACCAATTGATCCAATGGAGTGGGAATACATTTCTAGGCTCATGTAGTGACCAATTTCATGGCTGAGCTTTAAGAGGCTAACAGATTAGAAGAATGCTGAGACTGAAAACTAAATATATTAAAATATAACGTGGAATGGTGGTTGAGTTATCTATGTTTGGGAGCAATTGTTGGTTTCTTTGCCGGATTACTTGGTATTGGCGGCGGGCTAATAATGGTTCCTGTACTAAGCTTTATCTTTAGCTATCAAAATTTTCCTTCTGATCGTATTATGCATATTGCTCTTGGAACTTCCATGGCGGCAATAATATTTACATCTATTTCTAGTTTATACACCCATCATACACATAAAGCGGTTAACTGGCATATTGTAAAATATATGGTACCAGGAATTATTGTTGGCACAATTGGAGGGGCGACAATAGTTAATAGTCTTTCTAGTCGATTCTTAAGTATTATAATTGCCATATTCATTTTTTATGCTGCTACTCAGGTATTACTAAATATTGCTCCCAAGCCTAGTCGTCAACTTCCTGGTAAGGCGGGGATATTTACAGTGGGTAGTATTATTGGCGGAATTTCCAGCTTGGTAGCTATTGGGGGAGGAATACTGACTGTACCATTTTTATCCAAGTGTAATGTTAAATTACAACATGCTATTGGTACTGCCGCAGCAGTTGGTTTACCTATCGCTATCACAGGAACTATTGGCTATATAGCTTATGGTATCGTTCAAACTCAGGTGCTTCCAGAGTATAGCCTAGGTTATGTATATTTACCTGCTCTTGTTGGGATAGTATTAGTCAGCATGATAACTGCGTCTTTAGGCGCAAGAGCAACTCATGTTGTAAATGTTTCGACCCTTAGAAAGATTTTTGTATTGTTACTTTATTTACTTGGAACAAAAATTATTATAAATATTTTCTAGGCAACTATTTATTTTGTTAATAATGTTAACGCTTCCTGATATTTCTCTGAGGTTTTGGAAAGTATGTCTTCGGGTAATGCAGGGGCGGGTGGCTTCTTGTTCCAGTTTTGTGTTTCCAGCCAGTCACGTACAAACTGTTTGTCATAGCTTGGTGGGCTTATCCCTATCTTATATTGATCAGCTGGCCAGAAACGTGAAGAATCAGGAGTGAGCGCTTCATCAATGAGATAAAGCTTTCCATTATCATCCTGGCCAAATTCAAATTTGGTATCAGCAATAATAATACCTTTATTTGCAGCATAATCTGCTGCTTCTGTGTAGAGTGCGATTGCTTTGTCTTGTACTTGTGCAGTTAATTCTTTGCCTATGATTTTTTCTGCTTCAGCAAATGGTATATTTTTGTCATGTGCGCCTATGTCCGCTTTAGTTGAAGGAGTAAAAATCGCACCATTTGGCAGTTTAGAAGCTTCTTGTAATCCGCTAGGAAGCTTGATGCCACATATCTCACCAGTTTTTTGATAATCTTTCCAACCTGAGCCTGCAACATATCCACGTACTATGGCTTCTATCGGTAATGGTTTTAATCGTTTTACTACAAATGAACGATTTAATACTTGTTCTAGCTCTCCTGTTGATACAAGAGATTCGGGTAGAATCTCAGTCAAATGATTTGGGATAATATGACCAAGTTTACTAAACCAAAAGTTAGACAAAGCTGTAAGCACTCTGCCTTTTCCTGGTATTGGTGACTGGAGAATCACGTCAAAAGCCGATATCCGGTCAGTTTGTATAATTAATAATCTATTTTCATTAACAGCATAAATATCGCGCACTTTTCCTCGGTGGAGGAATTTAAGGTTAGTGAGGTTGGACTCAAGTAAAGTTTTTTCAGGTAAAGTCATTTTAATTTACTCAAGTTCAGGAAGTTTCATTGCTTTAATCTTATCTGCCTGTGCTTTTCGGGAATCATCAAGCCTAGTAACCATTTCTTGATCAGAGAGTGTTAACAGAGAAATAGCGAATAAGCCAGTTTTAGCTGCGCCAGCCTCACCTATTACAAAAGTTGCAACTGGAATGCCTTTAGGCATCTGTACAGTTGAAAGTAACGAGTCCATTCCCTTTAGTTACTTGGAAGGCGCAGGTACTCCCAGATTTGGTAGAGTTGTATTTTCTGCCAGGACCCCTGCAAGGTGAGTTTCTCCACCTGCACTTGTAATTATACAACGTAGGCCATGATCAATTGCTGTTTTAGCATATTCATGTGCATTATCCGGGGCCCGGTAAGCAGAGATAACATTTATTTCATATGCGATATTAAAGTCATGCCGCCAAAGATGAACAGTAGGCTGCCAACAAAATAAAGTCCAAAGTGTGCGCGCGTCGAACAGGTCTTTGGCGTGTAGTCACAGATGGATTAGTTCGTTGTGCGCACTGTTGGCCTGCGGGTGTGCGGGTCAAGATAGGTATGATGAATCTGATCTACAACGTGGTGCAGCGCTTGGGGCGGGCAATTGCTCAAGCGTGATAGAAGAAATACGACTGCTGTGGTATGAAAATAGCAGAACCGCCTAAGAATATGGAAGAAATAGGATGATTTGAAGTTAAAAAAAGCTGTACAGCGAAAAAAGTTGTATAACCATCAAGCATAGTGTGATTAAATAGTATTTTTAGAGGTGCCATCATGTTGTCTTTTGGACCCGGGATTAATTGGCGCATTTTTGGTGAAAAAGCTTACACAATTATCACATAGACTTATAGAACAAGCATATAAAATTTGGACTTACTGCAAATATTAGTGTCGCACTCAATTTTTCAACAACTATACTAATTTCAAAATGATTAAGCCACTAGTATATATTGTTATGGGTAGTGATAGCGACTGGAATGTGATGCAACA
>JAHELA010000137.1 GCA_024644425.1 Nitrosomonadaceae bacterium | reverse complement strand
CCGACCGTAACTGGTTCAACCGGTGCCGGTACCGGACCAGCTCTCTGAGCTGACGCACCGAGTCGGGTGCGATCCACGCTTCCGGGAGCCGGCCCATCCTCAGTAAATCCGCCAACAAGGTAGCGCCTGTATTAAAGGCGAAATGTCACACACCCAATCTGGATGCTTTATCTCTCGTACTTTTCCAGGTGTTAGCATTGGCGCATATCGTAGCACTCGAGATAACCATAAATTTACGTTTGCCAATAGTAATACAAGTGCTGCAGGGAAAAAAAAGCATCGTACGCGTCGCCCCCAAACTTCCTCTGCAATAGAACTTAATGCCTTACAATCATAACCTCCCGGCATTCCATCATCAAGCTCAAATATACCTTGCGCATGTGTATTTGTGGATAGCCAACACAGTATAGCTGACACTAAATCACTTACGTGTAGAAGACTATAACGTGATGTCTGACTCCCAACCATAGGTAATATCCCATAGCGGGTTGCTCTGAAAAGGGGGCTAAGCTCTTTATCGCCGGGGCCATAAACCGCTGTCGGACGGAAAACTGTCCATGGCATTACACCCGAGCTATTAGCTACCTGCTGCTCAGCCATGTACTTACTGTTCGCATACCACGAAAGGTTTGGTTCTCTAGCTGCTAGTGAAGAAATAAGGAGAAATCGCGGTGGTGGGTTCTGCTGCACAGAAGTATGCACGAGGTTGAAAGTACCCCTTACATTGGTATGAGTAAACTCTTTTAGAGAGCTCCCTCGCACTAGACCAGCACAATGTACAACAGCAGATACATCTTGTACAAGACTTTGTAACGCAATCGGATCATCCAAGTCACCTAGGATCCATTGTGTTGATTCATCATTAATACGTGGGGTTCGCGTCAATGCTCGGACTTTCCACCCATTTTTAATAAGGGACTGCACGAGTACACGACCAATGAAGCCAGTAGCACCAGTCACCGCTACCGATGATCCTGACATATATAAATTATCTGTCTCTAGACTCGGCTGATAGCTGGTCTGTCAGGTCCGTTCGTTGAATAAAACCTTTACGAGCAGCAAAGCGAGATAACTTGCCAGAAGAAGTACGAGGCAAAGTATGTGGAGATACTAGCTCAACTAAACAGTTGACACCGAATGCCATATACACCAATCTCTGCAAGCGATTAATAAGAGATTGTCGATCTGTTACTGAAGTCAAGCGGCACTCTATGACTAAAACAATTGTCGTGATGTCATTAGCATCAGTTATACTGAAAGCAGATGCTTCCCTAGCTCTTATCTCTGGTTGCTGTTCCGCAAGTTCCTCTACATCTTGAGCACGAATGTTGCGACCATTAACAATAATAACGTCTGTTCGACGTCCTGTAATATATAGATTTCCCTCAAAAAGAAACCCTAGATCTCCAGTATCAAGCCAGTTACCTGGTTGTAGCGCATTCTTAGTATCTTCTGGACTATTAAAATATCCAGTCATAATACTTGTGCCATGAACTAATACGCTACCCACCCTCAAATCAGGTAATTCCTGTCCAGCATCATCAATTATTTTGACCGTATGGCCGGGCAAGGGGCGTCCACAGTTTACAAATTCGTTGTATTTCCTGCCATCTGCTTGCAACCGAACCGCTATCTTTTTATCTATTAATGCCCCTGCATCAACCCTTAGGCTTTGGAAGCCATGACCGGTGTGAGAAAAAGTTACAGCCAGTGTTGATTCTGCAAGGCCATAACATGGCAGAAAAGCATTTATATTAAAACCTGCTGGTGCAAATTTTTCTGCAAAATTTCTTAAGATTTCAGTCCGTATCATCTCTGCGCCAACACCCGCTGCACGCCAGCAGCTCAGGTCAAGATCCTCTAAATCTGAGTCACGAACTCTTAGGGTGCAAAGTTTAAGACCAAAAGGCTGACTAAA
Source organism: Nitrosomonadaceae bacterium (assembly GCA_024644425.1). GTDB lineage: Bacteria > Pseudomonadota > Gammaproteobacteria > Burkholderiales > Nitrosomonadaceae > BJGV01. The sequence continues at coordinate 2,079 of JAHELA010000137.1, read as the reverse complement.
GGCAACGGTGCTACGGTTTCGGCTTATTAGTCGTAACCACTGTAATGGACGTATTGCAAAATCTCTGGTAGCCAAATAATCGACTGAAACTTGTGCAACCATTGGTGCCATTAACATGCCCACCAAACCCATATCGTGATAGAAAGGCAACCAAGACGCAGCACGATCACCGGAATGTATTTCTAGGCCATTACGAACTATACCCTGAAGATTACTCATTAATGCACGCTCTGTAATTACCACTCCACGTGGAGTACGCGTACTACCCGAAGTATACTGTAGATATGCAGTTTCTTCAGGACTGCGTGACTGTAGTGTTATATTAGAGGCGGGAAGTTTCTCTAGCTGCTCCGGAGTACCAACCCATCGCAATTTCTGCAGGCCTTCAGCAGCCTCGCCAAGGAAATTAATATAGTCTGCATTTGCCAAAGCAGCATTTGCTTGACTACCCTCAAGAATGCCACGAAGTTGTTGAACATAAACCACATGACTACCAAGATTAACTGGAACCGGCATTGCAAATGGAATCAATCCCGCATAACGACACGCAAAGAATAATTCAACAAACTCTGGAGTTGTATCAGCAACAATCGCTATACGATCGCCGCTAGTTAAACCAAGGCCCAATAAACGCCGTGCTGATACACGAGCCTTCTCTCTCAATATCTTATAAGAAAGAGTTGATCGTAAATTTCCTTTCGCGTCATAAAAATTATACCCTGTCGTTCCGCTCGCAGCATATTCCAAAGCCGCTGTCAGCGTGTCAAAATCTGCTAATCGTTGAACCTGCGAATTGTAAGTTGGTGTTGGACTTACTACTATTGTCGGCTCGTCAGATGATTTTGAATCTAATTCCTGCTTTAACGAGGCATTTAAATTTGCAACGGTTGAACTCAAGGGATTCATCTCCAAATTAATGGCATTTGTCATTTTTCTTGTAGGATAAAGTAAAGAATTATTATTCTAGACTAGTACGTTAATATTAAATGTATTAAATGTTTTTAGTTTCAAAATTGTTTCAATACTTTTTTACTCTTTTACTTTTGTCTCTAAAGTCCGCCGCCATTTTTTATAACGGCCATCATGTTGTATATTTTAATTCGAGTTGTAAACACACCACATGACTCGCAATAATCCTAATGCCTCTATTTTGTACGAGTTTTGCCTTGATAGAAAGAAGTTTCGGGGATTTTAAATAAAATATGTTGTTTTTTTACAACAACAAACTTTATATCATCTTCTAGAACCAAATACAATATATCAAATACAGTAATAATAAGCTGCTATGAAGCAACTAAACTTTCTATCCAAGATACTGATAAAAATTGATTTATTTAATATTTACACTATTTGTTGAAACGCTACTTAGTGTCATAAATCAATGTGTTTCACTATATCACTATCTAATGTACCTCATCAATCTGGTCCAAATACTTATGGCTACAGAAAAAATCATCTGAGTGAATCTTGATTAGGGCTGTACATTTTGACATTCAACTTTATTTAGTATCCTGAAATCGTAACAACTTGCATTTCAGTTAGCTTCATTATTATTATTTAAAACAGAATCATTAACTTTACCCCCTATAGACAACTTGATACTCAGTAAAATTAATAATTTTTAGCTAAGAACAACTCAAAATACAAACTATATCAAAATACAAAACTCCTCTAGATTCTAGATGTATGCACAATTAGTTTATTTGACAAATCAAAGTATGGAAATTTGAAAATATTTTTAGGACGTCACCCATGCATTAGCTTCTTTAGAATCACCAAACACCCTGATATCAGCATCTATGAAAAGATTTGATACCCATGCACTCCAAACTTGCCATTGATTATCTGTAACCACTGCTACTCTATTAAATTCACTAGCATGTTCACGGATAAATTTGATTTCCTCCCAAGCCACATCAATTGTATAGCTCAACATTTCTCGCCAATCTAACAAAAGGTTTCCCTTACCATCAAAGTGATACTTTAAAAGAACTTGCTCTTCAAATTCTTTATAGTCGGCTAAAGTAAATTCACCAAAGATAGAAACTTTAACCAGGTTACCACTTTTCTGAATTGTAA
>JAHELA010000136.1 GCA_024644425.1 Nitrosomonadaceae bacterium | reverse complement strand
GTAAAGAAACATGCTAAACCCGACCCAAATAAAGGAGTGTCTGGTGGCATAGTTGAGATGGAAAAGCCTATACAAGTCTCAAATGTTGCGATTTTTAATTCTGCAACAAAAAAAGCTGACAGGGTAGGTTTTAAAACTCTAGAGGATAAACGTAAAGTGCGCTATTTCAAATCAAATGGCGAATTAGTTGATATTTAAGATAATGGTAAGAAAGTATGGCACGTTTACAAGAATTTTATCGTGACACTGTAACCAAGAAGTTGATGGAGCAGTTTACTTACAAATCTGTGATGGAAGTACCACGAATTAGTAAGATCACCCTTAATATGGGTATCGGTGAGGCTGTAGCCGATAAAAAAATCTTAGATAATGCGGTCAGTGATATGCAGAAAATTGCCGGACAAAAACCAGTGGTAACCAATGCAAGAAAGTCTATAGCTTCTTTTAAGGTGCGCGAGGGTTATCCTGTAGGTTGCATGGTTACATTGCGTCGTTTATATATGTATGAGTTTTTAGATAGACTGGTAAGTGTAGCAATTCCTAGAATACGTGATTTTCGTGGAATTTCTGGTAAGGCATTTGACGGCCGTGGAAATTACAATATGGGAGTAAAAGAACAAATAATTTTCCCAGAAATTGATTTTGATAAGGTTGATATGCTACGTGGTATGAATATCACAATTACTACAACTGCCAAAACTGATGCAGAGGCCAAAGCACTATTGGCAGAGTTTAAATTTCCATTCAAAAACTGAGAGTAACTGAGAGTAATATGGCTAAGATCTCTATAATTAACCGTGACCTAAAGCGTCGTAAAACTGTAAAAAAATTTGCCGCATATCGTACTGAATTATTTAGCATTATTAATGATGCGGATACAAGTGAGGAAGAAAGATATTCTGCCAGAATAAAATTACAAATGTTACCAAGAAATGCAAGCCCAGTTAGGGTGCGAAATCGTTGCATGCTCACAGGCCGTCCACGAGGGGTATATAGTAAATTTGGTTTGGGGCGCAGCAAATTGCGTGATCTTGCCATGAATGGTCAAATACCTGGAATGATAAAGGCTAGTTGGTAGCAAAATTACAGAAAACCGTATTAGATTTTGTTGGGTAGAAAGGTTTGTAGCATGACGCTTACTGAGATTGTTAAACGTTATATTTTGTAAGATTAATATGAGTGCTCTTAGGCATTGAGTATAAAAGCTTGTCATAAAAATTGGATTTTGAGAGGTAGCCCTGGATGAGTATGAGTGATCCCGTTGCTGATATGTTGACGCGCATTCGCAATGCGCAGCTCTCTGAAAAAAATATCGTGGTAATGCCTGCTTCAAAGTTGAAGCAGGCAATAGCTCAGGTGTTGAAGGAGGAAGGTTACATTGAGCATTTTGTAATACGCGAATTAAATGGTAAACCAATGTTGGATATTAACTTAAAATATTATGCAGGTCGTCCGGTAATAGAAAAAATTGAACGTGTTAGTCGCCCGGGGCTACGTATTTATAAACCCAACAAAAATCTTCCTAGTGTTATGAATGGACTAGGCGTAGCAATAATTTCTACTTCTAAAGGTGTAATGACAGAGCGTAAGGCGCGGGCTAATGGGATAGGTGGAGAGGTGTTATGTATCGTAGCTTAAGAGTATTGAATATATGTCACGAATAGGTAAAGAGCCGGTATCAATTCCAGCAAATGTGGAAGTGATTTTATCTTCTTCAAACGTGTTGATAAAGGGTCCATTAGGACAATTGCAGCGTGATCTTAATTCAAATGTAATTGTTGAGCGTGATGGAGATGCATTGCTTGTAAAGGTAGCTAATACTTCTAGGCAAGCCAATGCCATGTCTGGGACCATGCGTGCATTACTAGCAAATATGATCCAAGGGGTAACTGGTGGTTTTGAAAAAAAGTTATCGTTAGTAGGTGTAGGTTATCGTGCGCAGGCCACAAATGAAGCGCTTAACCTTACCCTAGGATTTTCCCACCCGATTATTTATAAAATGCCTGAAGGCGTGAAAATAGAGACCCCAACTCAGACTGAGGTTCTAATTAAAGGGATAGACAAACAGAAGGTTGGTCAAGTAGCAGCAGAAGTGCGCGCTTATCGTAAACCAGAGCCCTATAAGGGAAAAGGTGTGCGCTATGCTGATGAAGTAGTTATTATGAAAGAAGCGAAGAAGAAGTAATAGAGATAAATATGCCCAAGCTTATACAATCCCGTTTGCGTCGTGCAAGACAAACTCGTGCAAAGATTGCCGAATTAAAGATAGTGCGCCTGGCGGTGCATCGAAGTAACTGTCATATTTATGCACAGGTAATAGATAATACTAGCGGGAAAGTATTAACGAGCGCCTCTACTTTAGAGTCAGAAGTACGCAAAGAGGTATCTAAGGGAAATTCCAAAGATGCAGCATCAGTAGTTGGCAAACGAATTGCTGAGAAGGCAAAAACAATAGGCATTTCTAAAGTTGGATTTGATCGTTCTGGGTTTAAGTATCATGGTCGCGTTAGAGCATTGGCTGATGCAGCTCGTGAGCATGGTTTAATATTCTAAGTTAAGGATTTTTAATGGCTAAGATGCAGGGAAGAATACAAGGCAAGGCTGCACAAGGAGATGACCGTGGCGATGGGCTCAAGGAAAAAATGGTAGCGATTAATCGTGTTACCAAAGTGGTGAAGGGGGGGCGTATCCTTGGTTTTGCTGTTCTGGCTGTTGTTGGCAATGGTGACGGAAGTGTGGGTATGGGGAAAGGTAAATCTCGTGAGGTGCCGGTTGCAGTACAAAAAGCCATGGATGAAGCACGTCGCAAGATGATCAAAGTGAGTTTGAAGAACGGCACTTTACATCATCCAGTTATTGGTAGGCACGGTGCTGCCAAGGTGTATATGCAACCTGCTTCTGAAGGAACAGGTATTATTGCTGGGGGTCCAATGCGTGCAATATTTGAAGTAATGGGCATCCACGATATTTTGGCTAAGTGTATTGGTTCAACAAATCCATACAATGTTGTTCGAGCGACGTTACAAGGATTGCAGTCAATGAACACTCCTGCAGAAGTTGCCGCTAAGCGTGGCAAGAGTGTGGGGGATATTATGGAGTTGATACAATGATGAAAAGTAAGGAGAAGAAAATAAAAGTCACATTAATTAAAAGTCTTATTGGTACAAAGAAAACTCATCGTGCAATAGCGCACGGATTAGGATTACGTAAAATTAATAGTAGCGCAGAACTAGAAAATACTCCATCGGTGCAAGGTATGATTGATAAGATTAACTATCTTGTTAAGTGTGGCACATAAAATGAGACTAAATTCAATTAGAACTGCTGCTGGAGCTACTCATTCTAGGCGTCGAGTGGGACGCGGTATAGGTTCAGGTATTGGTAAGACTGCTGGTCGTGGTCATAAAGGACAAAAATCTCGTGCAGGGGGGTTTCACAAGGTTGGATTCGAAGGTGGGCAAATGCCGTTGCAACGTCGTTTACCAAAACGTGGTTTTATTTCTCAAACTAAAGGGAGCGTTGCAGAAGTACAATTATCAGTATTAAACAAGTTGCCAGTAGATGATATAGATATCACAGTATTAAAACAGGCTGGGATCATTTCAAGGGCTGCATTATCTGCCAAAATTATCCTTACTGGAAAGATCAACCGTAAAATAAAATTACAGGGCATTATGGTTACAAAGGGCGCAAAGGCGGCGATTGAAGCTGCTGGTGGCAGTGTTAAACAAAATTAAGAGGACACAAATTGGCCGCTAGCGGACTGTTAGGTGGTGGTGCTGGAAAACTTGGCGATATGAAACGCCGACTATGGTTTTTATTGCTCGCGCTTGTTGTCTATCGGATTGGCGCACATGTTCCTGTTCCCGGCATAGATCCAGTGGTACTGAAAGACTTATTTGAGTCGCAGCAGGGTGGCATTCTCGGTATGTTTAATATGTTCTCTGGTGGCGCGCTATCTCGGTTCTCGGTTTTTGCTTTAGGGATCATGCCGTATATTTC
>JAHELA010000019.1 GCA_024644425.1 Nitrosomonadaceae bacterium | reverse complement strand
AAAGGTGCTGCAAAAGGAGCAGGTATTGGAGCTATAGGAGGTGGAGTGGGGGGAACACTTTATGGTCTTAACGAAAACCAGTCAAATGACGCAAGATACAAAGAAGCTTATGCTTCCTGTATGCGCATGAGGGGCTATTAGCAAATAGTAGTTGTCAACTCAAAGTCATTCGCAACGTTAGGTTTTTTTATTGGAGACCTAAATGAAAACACTCAAATTAATCTGCCTTATTTTTATATTGCTGGGATCAATGTCTACTAGTTCAGTATGGGCGCGTGGTGGACATTACTTTGGTCACCACCACCATCATCGTGGATGGGGAGGTTTTGGATTAGGCTTGGGTTTAGGCTATGGTCTGGGTTACGGTTACCGTGGTTTTGGAGGTTACGGTTGGGGTTATCCGGGTTATCGCTATAGATATGGTGGGTATTATCCACCCTATTATGCATATCCACCTGTAGTAGCCGTTCCTTCTTCACCTCCGGTATATATACAACAAGACACTAACCGGTCAGCCATAGAATCACGATCAGACTATTGGTACTATTGTCGTAAGCCGGAAGGTTATTATCCCCACGTCAAAAAGTGTCCGGAAGGCTGGATGCAAGTTGTTCCTCAGCCACCTGCACAATAAAGCAAAGAGGATTATTTAAAGAAAAACCTTTAAATTTCTTTTCGTTATTCCTTGTAAAGAATAGTTTGAACGTCTGCTTTGTGCCAAAAGCGGGTATTCGCCAACATCTGGTTGTTCTCAATTATTTACACAGCCTAGACTCATATAGATGTAGTGAGATGAATGTCAATTATGCGCGAATGGTGCAATCTTTTACTTATAATACATTATTGATATGAACCGGAAGTATTCTTCTCTATTTAGTATCTTCTTTTTATGTCTGTCTTTTTCACAGGCAAACTTGGCGTCTATTGAGGGCAACTCACATATACGTGGCTGGGTCGAGCGTATCAAGACAGGTAACTGTAATAGGGATAAAGATTGCCCGATTGCATCGGTTATTTTTCTGCCTAAACTATACGAGAAATATAATTATCAGTTGATATGGACAAACCCGGATTCTGTCAGGCAGCTCATCAATGCAATAAAAGACAGCTACTACGATGGCCTGACTCCGGAAGACTATCATCTATTCCTGATACAACAATTACAGAAAACAGTAACAAGGTCTGATCCAGCTAAACAGGCCGAATTAGACCTCATTCTGACTGATAGCTTAGTTCGGCTTGGTTATCACCTGCTGTTTGGCAAGGTTGACCCGGAATCGTTGGATAGTAGCTGGAATATGAGCCGAAAGCTGGAACTGGATCCTATTCTCATGATATCTTCTGCTGCCATTGATAAGGGGAAGATCACCGGACTGATAGATAGCTTTCGTCCACAGGCCGGATTGTACCAGGGTCTAAAACAGGCTCTTGCTAATTATCTTAAGATCCTGGCCAAAGGTGGTTGGCCACAAATTCCAGCTGGTGAGAAACTGAAATCGGGCATGACTTCGCCAAGAGTTATTATCATTCGCCAACGTTTAGTCGCTACTACTGATATGCCAGCTATCAACATGGAGTCAACTTTATATGATGATGATGTTGAAACTGGCATCAAGAAATTTCAGCTACGACATGGTATTGAGGTAGACGGCATTGTCGGTAAAGTAACATTGGCGGCAATGAACGTACCGGTCCAGGTACGTATTAACCAGCTTCGAGTAAATCTGGACCGGGCACGCTGGATTTTGCATGATCTGCCAAAGGATTTTGTGATGGTAGACATTGCCGGTTTTAATGTTCAGTACATACGCAATGGTAGAGTAATTTGGAAAACCCGTGCAATGGTCGGTACAACCTACCGAAAAACACCAGTATTTCGTGACCAGATTCGCTATATCGAGTTCAATCCGACCTGGACGATACCGCCAACAATTCTCAGAAAGGACACTTTGCCGAAGATTAAACGGGACCCAGAATCTCTACGGAAAGAAAATATGGTGGTGCTCAATCAGCAGGGCTCGTCAATTGATCCGGCAACGATTGATTGGTCACAATATCCGGGCAAGGTTTTTCCCTATCTGATCCTCCAGCAACCAGGGCCTAAAAATGCTTTGGGACGCGTTAAGTTCATGTTTCCCAACAAGCATAATGTATACTTGCATGACACTCCAAACAAATCCGGATTCAACAGTGCTGAGCGTACCTTTAGTTCCGGTTGTATCCGTATTGAGGACCCACTTTATTTTGCCGAATTATTGCTATCAGACAAACCAGGTTGGGATAGGGTAAAAATCAATGCAGCAGTGGAGTCGCGTAAGACCACACGTATAAACTTAACCAAACCGTTAACGGTAATGTTGTTGTACTGGACAGCAGAGGTCGATAATGAATACCGAGTAGTATTCAATCAGGACATATATAATCGTGATAGTGCAGTGCTTGCAGGTCTAAATGACAACTTTAAATTCAGAAGCAGCAAGATCATTAAATAGAAAGTTTGCCTTGCGTAAACAGATATTGATTCTTCATAAGGAGGCCGTTTTGCTGGTGACATTTACAACCAATGCTTATGCCGATATCACTATGTTTGGGGATGTAGCGATTAAGTTGCTGAAAATGATGGGACACAGCGCTACTGTACCCGGCGCAATCCTTGCTGAAGATATCCCCGGAGCTCTTGACCGGCTAACGAACGCAATCAATGCTGAAAAACCCCTACCACAAGTTCAGGACAAGGATGAAGATGAGCAAGTGGTTAGTATGGCTCATAGGGGGCTGCCTCTAATTAATCTACTTACTGCGGCAGTAAAGGCTAACTGTAACGTAATGTGGAAATAGACGCTTTTTCTTCAATATCTCTCTGAATGTCTGCTTTGTGCCAAAAGCTAACAGTCAAGTCTACTAGTCCAGTAGCATCCAATAAATCTGCTGGTATATTTGTTGGTATAGTAAAATTAGAAAAAATGTAAAATGTCTTGTAGCAAAGGTTATAGGCGACAATTCGATTCCCGCAACTTGATGATACAAACTAATATTTGTGTAATTTTATCTGAAAGGATTGATAATTTATAAAATCCAAATTGCTACAAAAAATACTGTTACTGAAATTATTATGCCAAATACTAATACATAAAAGATTTGCTTAATCATGTTTTTTAATGGCGCGCCCGGAGCGATTCGAACGCCCGACCCCTTGGTTCGAAGCCAAGTACTCTATCCAACTGAGCTACGGGCGCCAAAGAAGATCTACTACACAAACGATAATTTATAACTATCTCGCTTCGTAATAAGTTGATCGTACAAGTCTGTTTCAGATTAAAAGATGATAGTTTATGCATCGATCAAGTGTAACCCATGTAAATATAACATACTCACTCTGAGTAAAATATTCTGTGAGAAAGCACACATATGGGATAAATACTGAGGATATTTACTGTAATTAGTAGAAGCGATTATTCACGAATTTTAGCTTTGCGCCAAACGAAGGCGCTCATATTCACACAAAAAAACCCGCCGAAGCGGGGAAATGAAATGATCAAAGGGTCATTTTATATGCTTATCAGATGAATTTTTTATTATCTTTATTCGCCATCACCACCATCATCACCATCATCATCACCATCATCATCGCCACCATAATCATACATGGCGTTCAAATATAGTGCCGGATATATTGGATTATCTGCATGTAAAGAAGAGAATCTAGAACAATCAGCCGCATTTGCTGTGAAAGAGAACAATGTAATCATTATAAATATTAGCGGTATCAGGATGATTTTATTCATTAAATCACCTCCTTTTATTATTTGAGCTTAAATCACATTAATACAAAATACTTCAGACATTACACAAACTATATAAATATGTAGTTCTGAGTACTCCATAGAAAAATTTTGACATAAATTATGCAGCTTTGGAAGTAGGAAATTTTAATTCTAGTTGTGGTTAATATATTTGTAGACTAAAAGAAGCTACTTTGCTTCATTTGAGTTTTAGCATATATTTGACTCTTGTCACTCAATAATATTTGTTTTGTGTCATATTTGGACGTTAACGTTTAGCTTCCATTAATATCCAATAACAGCCAGTGATTCTGGGGGGAGGGATGGGGTATCTCAAGAGAATTAGAGTGGCAATTCATCACGTAATATCATGATAAATAAAATATTAGATGGTCTGAGTTAGATTCCCTCCGTCAATTGTATTTCCAGTAAGATCTAATGACGCCTACAAGACGGTGCTTTTGCATGGGGAACCATCCAAAATTTATTTAATCAAATTAATAGTGTTGGCGAAAAAGGAGAAATTGGTGAATCGTATTAAGGACTTTTTTAGCACTTTTCTGTTATTTGAATTAGTAAAAGGCATGATGCTTACTGGACGATATTTATTTGCACGAAAAATAACAGTACATTTTCCTGAAGAAAAGACCCCGCAATCACCTCGCTTTCGTGGGTTGCATGCGTTACGTCGGTATCCAAATGGAGAGGAACGTTGTATTGCTTGTAAGTTATGTGAAGCAGTATGTCCAGCACTGGCGATTACTATTGATTCAGAGCAACGTGATGATGGTACTCGCCGGACTACTCGCTATGACATTGACCTTACCAAGTGCATATTTTGTGGTTTTTGTGAGGAATCATGTCCAGTAGACTCCATCGTAGAAACACATATTCTCGAGTATCACGGTGAGAAACGAGGTGACTTAATCTACACCAAGGATATGCTCCTGGCGGTTGGAGATAGGTATGAAGAGCAGATAGCAAAAGATAGAGAAACAGATGCAAGTTACCGGTAAGTTGAAATTAGGAATATATGGGCTTTCCAACAAATAGTTCTTTATCAAGTACTACCCAGATATACTTAAGTTTTTGTGATTCGATGGAAAAAACTCAATATTTGAGACCACAGTTAAGCTAACCAGAAAATTTTTAAATTAAAATTAACAACAAAGTAGTTAATCTTCCAATGAAACTTATTAATATGTATTTCTGGAAAATCGTCTATGATAAAGACCAGAGGTAATCTAATCTTGTACTCGAACACTTTTACATTTAGCCTCCTATAAGATCTAGTAACAGCCAGTGATTCTGGGGGTAGGGATAGGAGTATCTCAACGAAATTAGGGCAGCTTTTCCAAAGTTAGTGTATTGATTAGTAAAATAAATCTGATTCTAGTTTGATTCCTGTCGCCCAAAAAATTGAGTGTCTGCTTTGTGCCTAAAGCAGACATTCACAGTTTTTCATTATGAAGAATTTCGCTACAAAGTTAAGGAAAGGAAAGAGAGGTAGGCTTCAACCGACCCAAACTAGAAATTTATAATTATGGAGGGGGCTTAATTTTTTACTTCAATTCGATTTTTAATAACACCCGATATGAAGATAGATAACCAATAAAATTGTAGGAGGGAAGAAATGACTCGTCTAATGGACCGTATGATTCGTGCTGCGAAACTTGATGTCGACCTTTATGATGAGGTTGAGGCTGATCAAGGGGCAATGCGTCAGGCCATGGTAGTTGTCGTTCTTTCAAGTGCTGCAGCCGGAATTGGAAATTTTGGGCAAGGTGGTTTTGGAGGGATGTTGATCGGGATGGTCGTAGCAATTGTCGGATGGTGTATCTGGGCTTACATGACTTATTTAATTGGCACAAAACTACTTCCCGAACCACAAACAAAAGCAGATCATGGTGAGTTATTGCGCACGATTGGTTTTTCAAGTTCCCCAGGGATAATTCGAGTAGTAGGAATCATCCCAGGGCTGGCAGAAATCGTTTTTCTTGTGGCTTCGATTTGGATGTTGACAGCTATGGTAATTGCGGTGAGACAAGCGCTTGATTATGTAAGCACATGGCGTGCGGTAGGGGTGTGCGTAATCGGCTGGAGCGTTCAGGCCATCTTACTCATGCTCTTGTTTACCTTACTAGGGGGTAGCAACACTTAATTTTCTATTAGGTCGAGTAACTGTTTTGTACCAAAAGTGGGCTGTTGTTTCATAGCAGCCCAATAACATCCAATAAATCTGCTGGTATTTTTGTTGGTATCGTAAAACTAAAAACAATGTAGATTATCCTGTGGTAATAGTTACAGACTACAATTAGATTTCCGACATCTTTGTGAATGTCTGTTTTGTGCCAAAAGCGGACATTCATAGTCATACAAAACCGGGGTTGCTGATTTTTCTATACACTTCTCATTATATATGTGTAACAGTAAAACTTGTTCGAAAAATTGATTACATAGGTTACGCATGAAAGCTATGGTTCTAGATGCTAAGGAAAGGCCTTTGCGACTAGCCGAAGTATTAAGGCCTTCGCCTGGAGATAATGAAATCCTGCTTGCAGTACATGCTTGCGGTGTATGCCGAACCGATTTGCATGTGGTAGATGGAGATTTGCAGCAACCAAAGTTGCCACTTATTCTGGGGCATGAAATTGTTGGAATTGTTGTAGAAAAGGGTGAAAGGGCAGAACGCTTTACTATAGGGCAGCGAGTAGGAGTGCCTTGGCTCGGGCGTACCTGTGGTCATTGTCACTATTGTATGAGCGGTAGCGAAAATCTCTGTGATGCGGCCGAGTTCACAGGATATACCTTGGATGGGGGTTATGCTGAATTTGCATTAGCAAATCAACACTACTGCTTTTCTTTACCGGATAATTATTCTGATGCGGAAGCCGCACCTTTGCTTTGTGCTGGACTTATTGGCTACCGCGCATTGGTTGCGGCTGGCGACGCAAAACGGATCGGTATCTATGGTTTCGGTGCGGCAGCTCATATCATTACGCAAGTGGCTCACTGGCAGGGGCGGGAAGTATTTGCATTTACCAAACCAGGTGATATAGAGAGGCAGTGTTTTGCTCGCAAACTAGGGGCTTCTTGGGCGGGAGATTCTAGTGAAAGACCTCCAGAGGAAATGAATGCTTCCATATTATTTGCTCCAGTGGGTACTTTGATTCCACAGTCTCTGAGGTATACAGCCAAGGGTGGGACAGTTATCTGTGCGGGTATACATATGAGTACAATTCCTGAATTTTCTTATTCCTTACTGTGGGGGGAACGCAGTTTACGCTCTATCGCCAACCTTACGCGCCGCGATGGCGAAGAGTTTTTTACCATTGTGACTAGAGCGGGAGTCAGAATAGAGGTAGAAAAATTTTCTCTAGAGGCTGCTAACGAGGCCATTCAACGTGTTCGTGGGGGACGAATACGGGGTGCAGCTGTTCTGATGGTGAGCTAGCCTATTTAAAAGAGGAGTGCTCTTGGTTCAAGCGGAACAATCAATCTTCAGTTTGTATTATCAGAAGTATACCAAGGAAATTAGATCAGTTATTTCATAGCTAATATTGTAATCAGTAAGATATTATAACTAGTAAGAATAATGGTAATAAGTCACATTTTTAAAAATTCCAAACGTGATATATTTATCAATATTGAAAAAGAATTTACCTAATACAACCTTAAGATTGCAATGTATAAAGTTATTTTGATAATGTTGCTTGCTGCAATAAGTAGTAGTGCGACAGCAACATGGACAAAAATAGTGGACGCAAAAGATAATACAAATGGTCCTAACCAGGGGTCCCTGTTTAGTGTCTTTGTTGATCTTGACACCATGCACAATTTTAATGATTCAATAAAAGTATGGGAATTATACAATTACCAAACAGTTCAGAAAGGAAACAGCCCTAATCCATATTTGTCGTTAAAGGTTCATACAGAATATGACTGTTCAGGGAGACGATCTAGGGAACATTATGTAGCTATTTTCTCTGAAAATATGGGTACAGGAAAAAGAGGCGGGGAAAAAGAATATGTCCATAATTGGACATTATTGGAGCCAGATACTGTGGGAAGGAAACTCTGGGAATTAACTTGTGGGAGGTGATGGGATATAAGTGTGCTGAAGACCTTCCCAATAAGACTTTGCTATAGGTAACTTGCAGATAAATAACTAGCAAGAAGGGCAAAAAGTCACACTTTTAAAATTCTTAGTGTTCACTGTAATCCAATAGCATTCAATAAAAGCCGATGAATTTCATGGTATATTAGTTCGTATCTTGAAAAAAGAAAAAACATAGAGCATCTATTGGCAGGGATTACAGGATATAATTCGATTCCCGCCGCCCGTATTGAGGACGATAAAACTAAGGTTATTAACTGAAACCTTGTGTCTTCTCATTAAGTATAAAAAGTGTTAGAGGGGGGTACCCCCAAGAGCTAGCGCCGCCGAATAAAACTTATAGACCCCTGTCCGCAAAAATCCTGATTTTTGCCATTAGTTTTATTTTCGGTAGTTTCCGGGTTCTTTAATGCAGGGAAGCGGGGGTAAATCTGCATCAACTTCTTTTGCGCACTTTTCGCAGTCTTTCGCCATATCTTGTGCTTCGGAAATTCTAGAAGACGTCATTTTTTTAGCTACTATTTCTCGATACTCACTTGCTTCTTTGCTCCCCTTGCTAGCAGCAAGGTTTAACCACATGTGAGCGCGAACATAGTCCTGTAATACACCTTTGCCCAAGCTATATAACAAACCAAGTTTATATTTCGCGCTCACAAACCCTTGCTCTGCAGCTTTAGTTTCCACTTCGCTGCTACACCATCTCGTCGTTTCTGGAGGAACACATCAACAATTTCTCCATCTTGATCAATTGCTCGCCAGAGGTAATGTTGCTTACCATAAATTTTGATGAAAACTTCGTCAATGAAAAAAGTATCACCATATCCCTGATGTTTTTTCTTTAAACCAGGCAGCATATTTTGGACCAAATCTATTGCACCACAATCGGATTGCTTCGTAACTGACATTTATCCCACGCGCAGCCAACAAATCTTCAATGTCACGATGGCTTAGATTGAATCGATAGGATAGCCATACTGTGGGTGCTGACAAGTTAACTGCTCATGCGCGGAAATATTGAGATAAGTAGCTCAAGGATTTGGACTCTTGTAAAAGCATCTTTTATTCTTCCTATGCTTAGAATGAGATTATCTAATCTTATCCAAAAAATTGAAAACTGTTATCTGTGTTTCGATTTTTATCTCCAGCAAGTTGGCTAGAGCCAAAAAATCATAATGAGTGGGATTGAAACAGTAATGATGAGTATCTCAAGTGGTAAACCCATACGCCAATAATCACCAAATTGATAACCACCTGGCCCCATAATGAGGGTGTTATTTTTGTGGCCAATGGGGGTAAGAAATGCACAGGAAGCTGAAACGGCAACGCCCATCAGCATGGCGTCAGGGTTAACCTGTAATTTCTCAGCGAGGTCCACTGCAACAGGTGCCGCGATCAGTACGGTTGCCACATTGTTGAGCACATCGGAAAGTGTCATGGTAACAATCATTAACAGAGCTAGGATGGCGACTATCGGCCAACCTTGAGTCACATCCACAATGGTCTCTGCGATCAATGCCGTACCACCGGATTTTTCAAGTGCTGCCCCTATCGGGATCAATGAAGCCAAAAGAACCAAAACCGGAACATGGATCGATTCATAGGCTTGTGACAGAGAAATAACTTTTAGCAAAAGATAGAGGACGACACAGGCACCAAGTGCAATCGGCAAATAGATAAAACCAAAACTTGCCAACGTAATAGCAACAGCAAAAAGTGAGATAGCTAACCAATCTTTGTGATATTGCGTAACCTGAAAATCCCGTGGAGCCAGAGGCATGACCCCCAACCAGTTGATTACATCGTCAATTTGTTCTTCATCCCCCATCAACAGCAACACATCACCGGGTTGAATGGTTAATTCACGAACTCTTTCACGAAAAGGTTTTCCTTCACGAGATATACCGAGCAGCATAATACCGTGACGATATAGCAGGCGAATATCGAATGCGGATCGCCCGGTAATTCGTGATTCAAGTGGGACGGCAGTTTCGACCATTGACAAAGTCCCACTCAATGACCTCGTGTGTTTTTTCGATCTCGAATAAGACAGCTTGAGAGATGTGGCAAAGCTCTCAATTGATTTGGGGCCTGCTTGGAGCACCAGCAAATCACCTTTGCGTACCTCCTCGCGCAAGGCCCGTCCTGGCAAGCGTTTGCCTTGCCGCACCAACCCCAGTATCAGTACATCATCTTCTTCAGCAAGATTACTCAGATCTCTGACGGTCTTGCCGATGGCGATGGACTTTTCCGACACCCCGATTTCAGCAATATAACCCTCGAGGTTTCGCAGTTCATTTAAAGCGTTGTGCTTGGAGCGATCACCTGGAACAAGGCGCCAGCCAATCAATGCGACATAAGCCAGCCCCGCAAGTGCCGTTCCCAGGCCTACAAATGTAAAATCAAACATACCGTAGGGTTCGCCAAGAGCGGTTTCACGAAACTGGGAAATGATGATATTAGGTGGCGTACCGATCAATGTAACCATGCCGCCAAGAATAGTCGCGAATGACAGAGGCATTAGTGAAAGGGCCGGAGACCTTTTGGTCTTATTGGCGGCTTGCATATCAACAGGCATTAGCAGTGCCAGAGCGGCAATATTATTCATGAATGCAGATAGAATTGCGCCCAGAAAACCCATGGAAGCAATGTGTAATGGCAGGGAACGACCTGCCTTAATGAACCGGCTTGTTAGAAATTTAATAGCCCCTGATTGGGAAAGTGCCCGCGATAAAATTAGCGCCAGTGCAATGATAATTACAGCCGGATGACCAAATCCTGAAAATGCCTGATCTATTGGTATAACCCCAAGAATTAGTCCGAGCATCAAGGCACTGAAAGCGACGAGGTCATAGCGCCATTTTCCCCATAGAAGAAACCCCAATACGCCAGCCATTAATAAAAATAAAGTTATCTGTTCATTTGTCATGTTTAAACCTGGAGTTCAAATCTAGGCGATTGCGGTGTGGCAATCTATACAGTAATTTCAGTGAAACCTAACATATATTGGCTTTGCATACCAAAGTGTTCATAGGTCGTGAGTAACAAATCCACATTTATTCTTTCGTTATTACCCTTGGCGGTACTGACAAGTTAACTTTACATAAAATTGATCAAACACTTATAGCTTCCAGTAAGTTCCAGTGACAGCCAGTGATTCTGGGGGTAGAGATGGGGGTATCTCAAAGGAATTGAGGTGACTAGTTCTTATATACTGGTATGATTAATAATATAATAATCGGTTTGAGTTAGGTTCCCGCCGCCACACGAAAAAATAATTTTTGCTTCGTATCATGAACGGATGTTTATTTTTTCGCAAATCTTCATAAATTAGCATTAAAAAAGTGAAAGAGGTGGAAATCATGATAAGAATTAGCCTGACACTGAGAAGCTTGGTTACTCTTAAATTGGCGCTTCCATATATCCTATCAGGATATATAGAATAATATTCTTTTGTCAGGAGTAAGCTCGTATAAGATTATATTATAGGTGCTTGACTTATTGCGCGTAGATTATCTGGCGAGTACGCTATAGATTCTAATATTTCTACAATATGGCATGTCGAGAGATATTAACTGTTATGTAGGGGGTTTTTAATGGTTTTGTGCTACATGAAAAAACAATTATGATTGATTGGACAAACTTTACACCGTGGCCTTCTTTTGCAGGTGGACTATTGATTGGATCTGCTACTGCGATATTTCTATTGTTTAACGGAAAAGTTGCGGGCATCAGTGGTATCGTAGGTGGTTTATTTAAGCTAACCTATGGTGATGTTGCATGGCGGGTAGCATTTGTATTAGGTTTACTAATTGCACCGCTCGTTTATGGTCTTGTCGTGCCACTGCCTTTGGTACAAATAGATGCCGATACTGTTTCGCTTATAGTTGCGGGATTGTTGGTCGGTATCGGTACCCGTTACGGTTCAGGCTGTACTAGCGGACATGGTGTCTGTGGCTTGTCACGATTTTCTCCGCGCTCCCTAGTCGCTACGGTTTCATTCATAATGGCTGGTTTTATTACTGTGTATATTGTTCGTCATCTAATCGGTTAAGGAAGGAATTATGCAATTGTTGGCGGCATTATTCAGTGGTTTAATATTTGGAATTGGCTTGATCATTTCAGGCATGACCGATCCATCAAAGGTGATTGGTTTTCTTGACTTCACCGGGAAGTGGGATCCGTCATTAGTTTTTGTCATGGGAGGTGCGATCCTTGTGGGCATATTCGCTTTCCGATTCACAGCAACGCATACCCGCACAATTCTTGGTGAACCAATAAAACTATCAACTTCCCAACATATCGACAGACGACTGGTTTTTGGCGGGTTAACATTTGGTGTTGGCTGGGGTTTAGCTGGTTATTGTCCTGGTCCGGCCTTGGTTTCACTCTTAACAGATAGTAGCAAGCCACTGATTTTTACGATAGCTATGTTAGTAGGTATGGCAATTTTCGAAATACAAATCCGTTCTTCTCAATCCAAGAAAAGTAAATTTCATAATGAATCATATCTCTAAAAGTGAAAAGTTTTTTTAAGGTTATATGGTGTGTTGATTAGTGTGGGTCTTGGATTAATTGTGGGGATTATCCTGGCATTGACCGGCGCAGGTGGAGGGATACTTGCTGTTCCGCTTCTTATTTTTGGTCTTGGGCTGCGTGTTTCAGAAGCGGGGCCAATCAGTCTTCTGGCCATAGGAATGGCAGCTATCCTAGGCGCCGTTTTAGGCTTGAAAGCTGGTACTGTGCGTTACAAGGCAGCTCTGTTAATGGCAGGCACAGGTATGCTATTTTCGCCATTAGGCATCTTGCTGGCAAAGCAGATAGATAATAAGTGGCTGAGCATTATTTTTGCTATCGTTTTAATAGTAGTTT
The DNA here is from genome assembly GCA_024644425.1 of Nitrosomonadaceae bacterium. GTDB lineage: Bacteria > Pseudomonadota > Gammaproteobacteria > Burkholderiales > Nitrosomonadaceae > BJGV01. The sequence goes on along the minus strand of JAHELA010000019.1, from coordinate 3,440 downwards.
CATTTCAGACTTTTCGGAAAGTTCGTGGCCGTCAGCTGCTCGTTAATGTGCAACCAGTTAGCCATAATCCGCCCTGTGTTCTAGATACAAATAGCGGGAAATTTATCTGGACAGTTCGCTGCGCACGCGTCATGGTATTGTCAGGCGCTGTTGCTGGCTTAATGACTGGTCTGCTGGGTGTTGGTGGTGGTTTTGTTATAGTACCGGCCTTACAACATTATACGAGCTTGGCTGTGCTATCCATCATCCCAACATCGTTAGCGGTTATTGCGCTAGTTTCAATGACTGGCGTAGTGTCCAGTGTTCTTGTAGATAGTTTTAACTGGCTGATTGCGATTCCATTTTGTGCTGGCGCACTATCCGGAATGATTGGAGGCCGTTTGATTTCCTCGAAATTGGCAGGCTCTCAGCTTCAATATAGTTTTGCAGTCATTTCGGCATTGGTTGCTGTTGGAATGATTTATAAACATTTTCTGTAACCTATTCGCTTAAATCTGATTTGTCCAAAAACAAACAGTCACCTCTATAGTGATCCTGTAGTAACTTGTAAATTTAATGGCATCTTTGTTGGTATCTTAAAAAAGAAAAAATGTAGACTAGCTTGTAGTAGTAGATACAGGCTATTATTTGATTTGCGCCGCTATTGAAAGTTATTGCTACAATCTAACAACTCTGCCCTCCGATGTAGATTTCGAAAAATACTTTCTTACGGCGATCGCAATGGGTGGATGCAACACTTTATCATAATGAAGAAACAATGATGGAGTTTACAAATGAAAAAACTGAAGCTCAAGGCTCTTTATTTGAAGAATTATTTGGTGGGACTTTTTTAATATACACATCTTGTTGAGGAAAAGGGATTTCAATATTTTCATTACGAAACTTCTCATCTATTTCGTAACAGAGGTCACTCGTTACTGAAATTGTGTTGTTAACATCCTTTATGAAACATCTAAGCTCGAAATTCAATGCACTATCACCAAAGCCACGAAAAGCAACATTCGCCTTGGGTTCAGTCAACACCTGAGGATGCGCGTTAGCAACCATTAATAAAGTATCACGAACCTTATTTGTATCTGATCCATATGCCACACCTATAGAAACAATCACCCGGCCCATATCATCTGCATGGGTCCAGTTCGTCACTGTACCAGATATTAGATCAGCGTTTGGTATGAAAACACTTGCTTTGTCAAAAGTTGTAATTTCGGTTGCCCTTACCTTTATGTTCTTTACATATCCTTGCTGATCTCCTACCACTATCCAGTCACCTAATTTAATGGGTCGTTCTGCTAATAAGATAAGTCCTGATACAAAATTATTAACGATATTTTGCAAGCCAAAGCCTAGACCTACAGTAAGAGCCCCAACAATAAGTGCTAAATTTGACAGGTCTAGCCCCAATATTGCAATACCCGCTAAAATTGCAATAATGATTCCCAAATATCCGACGGCAATCTTGATTGACTGGCGAAGACCACTTTCAATTGTTGTTTGTGGTAAAATTTTGTCAGTAAGAATTCGCTGAAAAAATCGAGTCAATAAAATCAGGGCAACAGCGACCAAAGCTGCAATAAAAATTTCAATTAACGATATCGTAATACTGCCAACCTTAAAGCCAAATAGAGCTTGGTTTAACCAACTAGCAACATCTTCACGTTTTGCCCCCCAAACAAACAGACCTATAACCAATCCAGCAAAAATTAGTAAGAAGTCATAAAGTAGTCCTGCCCAAAAATTAAATCGATGGGTGCTTGCTTCATCCATTTTTAGGGCAGTGCGCATGTATTGCCCTAACCAAGTTTCTGTTGATATAGACTGCTCGAGCAACTCTCGTCCAATCTGATGTAAAATTAAGAACAGAAAAAAGAGTCCGCCAGTTAATAAAACTTGTATGGCTACATAATATGACAGCGCAACGAAGCCAAAGCCACCTAGTGTGATAACTAATAATAGTAAAAATGCAAGTACAGCGCGGGGAACCCGCCAAATTGGCCCAGCTTCAGGTTTGTCATCTAACACCCATATTCTTTTACGCAATAGCAATATAACTAAAAGACTCAAGACTAGTACGGCTATTAAATAATCATGCAAGATTAATATCTCGAGTCGTATTCCGTAAAGTGCAATAATTTCTGATAGGACAATATCGACAGAATAAATTAATGCTAGGCCTATGATAAATGGCCAGATACCATACACAAATTTATTCGGAACCGGCAAGACGCGCCACGCTGGTTGCGTTGGGGATAGAGATGCACGAAAAAAAGCAGTCACCCAGATAAAGAAAATAAGCCCTAAAAATATCGCCAGTGCAATTTCTTTCCCGGCAGCACTCAATAAGCCCCTGGTAAGGATAACAATGTAAATAAGCGTAGCTGCAGCAGTGGGCAAAAATGCACGGACTGCACCAGACACTAATGTTGCTCGTAATGCCTGCATAATGTTTGGCTGAGTGATGTTTGGATCATGCTGATAACGTAAGAGCAGCCAGAAACGTAGTGGCCATGCGAGCAAAATTGCTACAAGTACTGCGATGCCAATTACGAAGGTTGAATCCTGAAGTTGCTGACTGATAATTTTATTAGAGAGTAGGTTTTTAAATGCCTGCTTAACAGTTACAGATGCGGCAGCAATTTGAGGTAATGCATTATTCCAAAGGGTTGGCGAGATTGGTGAAGGCCCATGACTCAGCACTAGATTAGCAAATTGCGTTCGACGAATTTCTGCCAATTGATGAAGTAATTTATCTACATTGGTAATTACCAAGTTTATTTCTTTTATACGTCCTTCACTTTCTGCTATCTGTTGATTAATTTTTTCGCGCTGAATCTTGATATCGGTAGCTTCAGGTGGCGCATCTTTTTCTGGCGCGGACCCAAGTGCTTCTATTTCTGATTTTAGAGTTTCTAAACTTTTTGATTGTGGCGTCACTGAGTCTTTTATCTCTGCACGAAGAGATTCTAGTTGTCCACGAAGATCAGATAAGACTTCATCGGATTGTCCCGGTTTTTCAAGCTGAGCTTTGATCGCGCTTAACTTAGCTTCCCAGCTTATGCGGCTCCTATTGTAGAGAGGTGAACTATTCTCTAAATCTATTGTTGCTGTAACTGTAGATATTTGACAAAACAGTAATAAAAGAAAGGCACTCCATTTTAAAGGGTTTCGAGGCATACTATTTATTTTTATTTAATGGGTAAATAACTAACAGCATAAGAAATTTATCATAGATTATCGTAGAAAAATTAAATCCTGCATAATATTTAAAGACTCATGTTTGCACCATTATATACTTTGACCAAGAATGAGAGTGGGATTAGTAATGATCAATAAGTAATTTACCCATTGATTTACTGCGCTTTGTCACAACCTAGAAACTATAATTGTACTTTAATTAATAATAGGAGGCGTTATGAATCGTTTTATATTATGGAACGAAT
>JAHELA010000135.1 GCA_024644425.1 Nitrosomonadaceae bacterium | reverse complement strand
GTGGCTTTCCGAGCTGAGGGCATGATCACGCGTGATGATTATGATGAAACTCTCATTCCTGAGGTTGAAAAAAAAATAAAAGTAAATGGAAAGGTCAAACTCCTTTATTGGTGTGGTGAAGGATTCAAAGGATTCACTGCTGGTGCGATATGGGATGATGCGCGGTTCGGGCTGATACATTTGGGAGATTTCTTAAAGATTGCGGTTGTCTCTGATTATGAATGGGTGCGTCAGTCTGTAAAGCTCTTCGCTCCATTGGTACGGGCACCGGTTCAAGTATTTCACAACGCTGATATTGATGACGCAAACCACTGGATTAAAGAAGATTAGCTCCTAGTTGAGTCTCAATGCTGAAACTAATAAGTACAAGCATATCCAAAGCAATCTAATAGCATTCAATTAAAGACATTGAATAGGATCGTATATTAGTTTGTATCCTGAAATTATAAAAAATGTTGCACCTATAAAATAATCTATGTAACATTAATGCAACTTTGTTGCATATTTTTATTATGTTAGTTAATTTTAATGAGCAGGCAGAAGAGATGATCCGTCATACGGGTGGTCGGATAACCTCATGTAGAGTTCTTGTTCTCGGCATTTTACTTGCTGAAAAAAAAGCTATTTCACATCATGAAATTGAAGAGCGCATAGGCGATGATCAACCACTTGATCGGGTTACGTTATACCGTATTCTTGAATGGTTAAGTAAAAAAGGTCTGGCTCATAAGGTAATAAGCGATGATCGGAAATGGCGTTTTCGTACTAATATTTATACTGGTTCACATCAGCATGCACACTTCAAATGCTCACGCTGTACAACAGTTATTTGTTTAAGCGATATAAAGACTGAATATTGCTGGCCTTTACCGCCTGGCTACCGATCGCAGGAGGTAGAATTGACAGTAAAAGGTTTGTGCGCTGCGTGCGCCTAAATTATTTCTTATTCAAGCCTAATTTTATATAAATTGTAGTTCGTTAATGATTAGAAGAAATTTCATATATCTGCTTTTAGCAATTACCCTAATATCAGTACCGATTTTCCAAGCGGCACATGCATTAACGCACGTTACAGACATTGAGGCGATCAGTTTGGTCCAAGTTGACAGCAACCACGATCAAGATGATGCTGACTTCGATCAAATTTGTCTTGATTGCCTTGCTTTAACTGCATTCAGTGTGATTTCTTCAATCCTTGTAGCTTTCTCTATCAATCTGATATTGCGGGTACGATTGCAGGGTTTAAGAAACAGGCACATTCTCCGCAACTTCTTTTTTACGTATCTCACACGAGCTCCCCCACCAGCGTAGTTCCTATCAAGTTTCTACTAGTTTGATTTTTCTGATGTGTTTTCGACACATTGGTGATCTAGTACATCAAGCAGCGAATTAGAATTAATTGCACAGCATAACTTTCAAGTAAAAGGGAATGAATGGTTTACTCTTGTAATGCAACAATGTTGCTATTAAGCCATATATTTTCAATGATAAAAGATAAATATTTGTCTCGTTGTATAGTGAACGTTGCTGATACATTTATTAGCATATCTTGGGAATCAGCTATTCTAGTTTTTTTGTTATCTACTATATTAAGTGCCGAATCTGCCCAGGCTGCTGATAATGGAAAAGAAGCAGAGTTACCAGAAATAACGGTGACAATTGATCCATTTGAAAGTCGTACTGAATTAGATATGACACAGCCTGTTTCTGTATTAAAAGGCGACAGGTTGCGTCACAAACGGGAGGCGAGCTTGGGAGACACTCTTACCGGAGAATTGGGAGTGGCTTCCAGTTCTTTCGGTCCCGGGGCAGGCCGGCCAATTATTCGTGCGCTAAACGGACCACGTATCCAAATACTGGAAAATGGCATGGACACCCTTGATGTTTCATCTATCAGTCCAGATCACGCTGTTACGGTCGAATCACTGAATGCTTCACAAATAGAGATTTTACGGGGCCCTGCGACTTTGTTATACGGTGGGGGTGCAATAGGCGGTGTAGTCAATGTTGTAAATAATAAAATCCCGAGAAGACTATTCAAATCATTTAGCGGCAATTTTGAGGGCAGAGGAAATACGGCTACCGAGGAAAAATCAGGAGCTTTCAATGCAAACGGGAGTATTGGTGATCATATATCACTGAGTGCGGGAGGATTCAGAAGATCAACTAATGATTACGATATCCCTGGTAGGGCCGATAAGAGTGATCCTAGCAGCAGTAAAGGCACGCTTAAAAACAGTGGGGTTGATTCAGGAGGAGGATATATAGGCAGTTCCATTATAGGTACAAGAGGATATATAGGCGGATCGCTCTCACGACTGGAAAGTGAATATGACATTCCAAGTTCGGAAGCCCCCAAGATTGATCTTGTCAGAAATAGATATGACATGGCAGGTGAATTAGATAATCCGCTCATCGGTTTTGACAAGTTAAAGGTAAAGTTTGGATATAACGATTATCAGCACAAGGAAATTGAAAATTCGGTCGAGGTTGGAACCACTTTTAAGAATAACGCGTTGGAAAGTCGCACCGAGCTATTACATAAACCGGTAAAAGGCTGGAAGGGTATAGCGGGCGTTCAGTTTAAAGAGCGTACTTTTTCCGCACTGGGTGAGGAAGCTATTGTACCGAAAACAAAAACACGCAATATAGGTGTGTTTCTGACTGAAGAGCGAAACTGGGATCGTTTCCGTCTAGAATTTGGCGGGAGGTATGAACATGCTTCCGAGGATCCAAGGAATAGTATCAACCGATCTCGCAATTTTAATATTTATAGTCTATCTGTCGGAGGTTTATGGAAATTTATTGACGGATATAGTGTCGGTTTTTCGGCAACGAGAGGACAACGTGCACCAGTTACAGAAGAACTGTATACAAATGGCCCACACCAAGCTACGGCAACATTTCAGACAGGTAACCAGGCATTGAAAAAAGAGACTTCTAATAATATAGATGTTTCATTACGAAAAGCTACCGGTCTGGTACGATGGAAAATTAATTCTTTTTATAATCACTTTAATAACTATATTTTTTTCAGAAGTGCTGATATTGATGGTAACGGTATTGCAGACCGTGTTGATGAAGACGGTATGTTGGATCCAAATGGCGAATTTCTAGTACAGAATATTACACAGACAGGTGCAACTTTCTATGGAGTTGAGGCTGAAATACTCTTTGCCTTAATACCAGAAAGATTAGATTTACGTCTATTTACTGACTATGTTCGTGCAAAGTTAAATAAAAATGGAAATGTACCCCGTACCACGCCAAAACGATTTGGGTTGGAGTTTAATCACAGAGCAGGTCCCTGGGCATTCAATTTAACAACATTGCACGTATTAAAACAAACTAATCGTGCAAGACTTGAAACAAGTACGCCTGACTACACTTTGGTGAATGTGGCTGCTAGCTATCTTGTCAAGGCAACTAAATCGGTTGGCATTACAGTTTTTTTTCAGGGAAAGAATTTACTTAATGAAGATATACGTATTCATACTTCATATCTGAAAGATTTCGCACCACGACCTGGAAGAACCTTTATAGCTGGTATCAGGGGAGAATTTTAAAAATCTGTTAAATTGTGTATGAATCATAGTTTAGTATGATTCTTTGAATGTCTATTTTGTGCTAAATGTGGATATTGAAGCGATAAAAATGTATTTGGAATACGTGCGGTTACAGCCATATGCTAACGAGCAGGAAAAGTGATAACACCCGCTCCCGTTAATGCAAGATCCACTAACAGCCGCGGCGCATTCTGTAAATAGGCTAAAAATGTCTGCGCCACAACAGACAATTGTTTTCCTGATGGATAGGCGTAATGCCACTGCCTATTAATGGGAAAACCCTTTACATCAAGTATGACTAGGTTACTTTTAGGGGAATCAAGAGTTAGTGTGTGGTATGACAATACTGAAATCCCTAAGCCACCAAGTATAGCCTGCTTGATCGCTTCATTACTCCCTAGTGTCATTCGGGTTTTTAATTTCAATCCCTGCCTAGAAAAAATATGCTCTGTTTCAATACGGGTTCCGGATCCATATTC
>JAHELA010000134.1:1966-4046 GCA_024644425.1 Nitrosomonadaceae bacterium | reverse complement strand
TTCTTCACGATAAGGGTGAGCCCGCAATGTTATTAAAACAACATGGCACGAGTCCTGCTTCTTTAGAGCAAGCTATCAAAGCAGTGCGCGGTGGAGAGAACGTAGATAATGCCGATGCAGAGAGTAGTCGTGAAGCTCTTAAAAAATATACACTTGATCTTACGGATCGCGCGAGTATAGGGAAGCTTGATCCAGTGATTGGGCGTGATGATGAAATCCGTCGCACTATTCAGGTATTACAACGACGCATTAAGAATAATCCGGTCTTGATCGGTGAACCAGGTGTTGGAAAGACTGCTATCGTAGAAGGATTAGCTCAGCGCATTATACATGGAGAGGTGCCTGAGACTCTTAAGAATAAGAGAGTGCTGTCTCTTGATATGGCTGCATTATTAGCTGGGGCTAAGTACCGAGGAGAATTTGAAGAACGTCTAAAATCTGTTTTAAAAGAACTTGCTCAAGATGAAGGCAATACTATTTTATTTATAGATGAGCTTCATACTATGGTGGGCGCTGGAAAAGCTGAAGGAGCTATTGATGCGGGCAATATGCTAAAACCTGCTCTTGCTAGAGGGGATTTACATTGTGTAGGAGCTACAACATTAGACGAATATCGGAAATATGTTGAGAAGGATGCTGCATTAGCAAGACGTTTTCAGATGGTGCTAGTAGATGAGCCTACGGTTGAGGCTACTATTGCCATCCTTCGGGGTTTGCAGGAGAAATATGAGGTGCATCATGGTGTTGATATCACTGATCCAGCAATCGTAGCCGCTGCAGAGCTATCTAATCGTTACATTACGGATCGGTTTTTACCTGATAAGGCTATTGATCTCATTGATGAAGCGGCCGCGCGTATAAGAATGGAAATTGATTCAAAACCCGAAGCTATGGATAAACTTGATCGCCGTCTTATCCAGCTCAAGATTGAGCGTGAGGCAATAAAAAAAGAAAAAGATGAGGCTTCACGAAAACGTCAAGCTTTACTTGAGAGTGAAATAAAAAAACAAGAGCGTGAATATGCAGATTTAGAAGAGATATGGAAAGCAGAGAAATCACAAGTACAAGGATCTCAACATCTTAAGGAAGAAATGGAAAAGGTTAGGTTAGATATAGATGCTGCAACGAGAAAGGGAGATTGGCAAAAAGTTTCAGAATTACAATACGGACGTATTCCACAACTTGAGGCACAGTTACAATCGCAGCTTACTAACCAGCTTCAGCAGGCTAACAAAACAGAGCAACAAGGTCAGGTAAGCAAACCGAGACTATTACGTACTCATGTAGGCTCGGAGGAAATTGCCGAGGTGGTATCCCGTGCAACTGGTATCCCTGTATCTAAAATGATGCAGGGTGAACGAGAGAAACTTTTAGATATGGAGGAAAAGTTACATGAGCGAGTAGTAGGGCAAGATGAGGCAGTTCGCCTCGTATCTGATGCTATCCGTCGTTCACGATCAGGACTATCTGATCCAAACCGGCCCTATGGTTCCTTTTTATTTCTAGGGCCGACTGGTATAGGTAAAACCGAATTGTGTAAGGCTCTGGCAGGTTTTTTATTTGATTCAGAAGATCATCTTATTCGGATAGATATGTCAGAGTTTATGGAGAAACACTCTGTTGCGCGTCTTATAGGTGCGCCACCAGGTTATGTGGGTTATGAAGAAGGCGGGCATCTTACTGAAATAGTACGCAGAAAACCATATTCAGTAATACTTTTAGATGAAATAGAAAAGGCTCATTCTGATGTATTTAACGTATTGTTACAGGTTCTTGATGATGGGCGTATGACAGACGGTCAAGGCCGTACCGTTAATTTTAAGAATACCGTTATCGTTATGACCTCTAATCTTGGCTCACAGATGATTCAACAAATGGCAGGGGATGATTATCAAGTAATTAAGCTAGCGGTAATGGGTGAAGTAAAAGCTTATTTTCGTCCAGAGTTTATCAATCGCATTGATGAGGTGGTAGTGTTTCATGCTCTTGATAAGAAGCATATTCACTCAATTGCACGGATACAGTTGCAATATGTTGAAGCAAGATTGGCAGAGATGGAAATGAAAATACAAGTTTCTGA
>JAHELA010000134.1:0-1866 GCA_024644425.1 Nitrosomonadaceae bacterium | reverse complement strand
CTATTGATTAGCACTGCAGTAAAACATACTGCAGGACGTATTCCAGTAATTGCTGGTACTGGTGCCAATTCGACTACTGAGGCTATAGATCTTTCTATTTATGCAAAAGACGCAGGCGCAAATGCGAGTCTTTCAGTGGTTCCCTATTACAATAAACCCTCTCAGGAAGGTCTATATCAGCATTTTAAGAGTGTAGCAGAAGCCGTGGATATCCCACAGATTTTATATAATGTACCGAGTAGAACTGTAGCAGATATTGCAAATGAAACGGTATTGAGGCTTTCGCAATTACCTAATGTTATTGGTATTAAAGACGCAACTGGTGATATGGGACGGGGTTTTGACTTATTGTGCCGCGCATCAGAGGACTTTGCAGTATATAGTGGTGATGATTCAAGTAGCCTAGCATTATTATTACAAGGCGGGCATGGTACGATTTCAGTTACAGCAAATGTTGCGCCAAAATTGGTTCATGAAATGTGTGTTGCAGTTTTTGCAGGGGATTTAGATATTGCACGTGCTCTTAATAAAAAATTATTGAGATTACACCAGGATCTATTTGTTGAAGCTAATCCAATTCCAGTAAAATGGGCGGTAGCGAAAATGGGGCTTGCGGGTGCCGGTCTGCGCTTGCCACTAACACAATTATCTGTTAAATATCATGAAGTTATTAAGGAAGCAATGCTTGAAGCAGGCGTGGTGCTTTAGGTATTTTATGGAATCATGATTCAGAAAATTTTGATAATAAAAATTAGATGGTGGATACCGCTTCTATTATATATCTCGCTTGCAGTATCAGGCTGTAGTTTGTTTTATAGTACGAAAAAAGAGGTAAGAGAAAAGGTAGGAGATACGGAAATGGAATATGCAACAGATTATGAGAAAATTCCTCCGCTTGATATACCACCAGATTTAACAGGGCCAACTACAGATGATCGCTATGTTGTGCCAGATATCAATCCATCCGAAAGTAAAACTTATTCTGCTTATAGTAAAGAACGTGCTGGTGGAAAAAAAGATAAAGGCTCTGCACCGCTGTTGCCTGAAGCCTCTGGTGATTCCATGGTAAGAATTGAACGTTCTGGAACTCAGCGTTGGTTAGTGGTGAGAAGCGAACCAGAAAGGGTGTGGCCAACAATCAAAGAATTTTGGAAAGTAATGGGTTTTAGGATCAAATTGGAAATACCTGAAGCTGGGGTGATAGAAACTGATTGGGCAGAGAATCGTTCTGTTACTCCACAGAATATAGTAATTAGAGCACTTTCAACAATTGAACGTGATAAATTTCGTTCTCGTTTAGAACGGGGTGAGGATGGTACTACTGAAGTTTATATTAGCCACCGTGCAATGGAAGGACGTCTTGCCGATCCAGATTTAGAAGCCGAGATGCTTGCACGCCTGATGGTTCACTTTGGTGTGACTAAGGAACGGGCTAAATCGGTTTTAGCTAGTAGTAGCACTAAAGAGCGAGCACATCTTAACAGTAAAAACGAAGGTGTTCTAATTGTGGATGAAGCATTTGATCGCTCATGGCGTCGTGTTGGTTTGGCGCTTGATCGTATTGGTTTTACAGTTGAAGATCGTGATCGTTCTAAAGGAGTTTATTTTGTACGTTATGTTGACCCCGATACCGGCATAGAAGAAGATGATGATGAGATGTGGGGAATATTAGCTCTTTTTACGGATGATGAAAATGAGGGTAAAAGTCCAGACCAATATCGTATTCAAGTTAGTGAAGGAGAAGGAGGAAGCGAAGTAAAGGTATTAAATCAGGATGGCAAGCTAGAGAATTCAGATACCGCAGAACGGATATTGAAGTTGCTTTATGAACAGCTAAAATAACTTAATAATAAATATACAAGATCA
>JAHELA010000018.1:7913-16418 GCA_024644425.1 Nitrosomonadaceae bacterium | reverse complement strand
GTAGACCAATTGGCGGCATGATTACATCATTGACAAAAGAAGAAACGATTTTGCCAAATGCAGCTCCAACAACAATACCAACTGCCATGTCAACTGCATTTCCTTTTATTGCAAACTCTTTAAACTCAGTCACCATGCTCATAGTGGTCCTCCACAGTAAAATAAGATATTAAAGGAATGATTCTGTTGGTTACATTGATACCTGTCAGTGATGTTAGATGATTATATCCAAAATTTATATCCAAGCACAGTTGAGCTGTTATGTCGAAGTTTTAATAATTAATACCCTGAATATTTAATAAATTCTTACCTATTTAATATCATGAATGAGAAGTCTAATTTACCTATATCAGCAGGGATAACTATACATCCAGTTTCAAGTCGCCATGAAATGAAAACATTTATTGATATTCCATGGCATATTTATGCTGATGACCCTATGTGGGTGCCTCCGTTACGATTAGAGAGGCGCCTACATTTTTCTAAACTTAATCCATTCTTTAAACATGCTGAATGGCAAGCTTGGATAGCATATCGGGACAACCTACCAGTTGGGAGGATTAGTGCCCAAATTGATCAACTACATCGTCAACGCTATGGTGAAGATACCGGTCATTTTGGTTTGTTAGAAAGCATAGATGATAAAGAGGTATTCGCAGCACTTACATATACTGCAGAGGCGTGGCTTGCTGAAAGAAATACCAAGCATGTGAGTGGGCCGTTTAATTTTTCCATTAATCAAGAATGTGGTGTCCTTGTAGAGGGCTTTGATACACCACCTACAGTCATGATGCCACATTCACCTAAATGGTATGGTCGCTTAATTGAAGAGCAGGGCTATCAGCCCTTGAAAGATCTTCTTGCATATTGGATAAAATTGGATTTTGAAGCTCCTAGGGTTATGCAATTATTGGTGGAGAAGTTTTCCAATCGAATACATTTGAGGCCATTACGCCGGAATAACTTTAAAGAAGAAATAGAGATGTTACGTGATATTTTCAATGATGCATGGTCTGAGAACTGGGGCTTTGTTCCATTTACTGAGGCAGAGTTCTCTGATCTTGGGGCTACATTTCGTTTACTTCTTAGAGATGAATATATTCAGATTGCTGAAGTTGATGGTGTTCCTGCAGCATTTATAGTAGGGCTACCTAATCTGAACGAAATATTTGCTAAGCTTGATGGAAGTCTGTTTCCATTTGGATGGATTCACATGATTAAGCAGCTTAAATATGGTGAAATTACTACCGGTCGGGTTCCATTGATGGGTGTACGGAAGCAATTTCAGAATACTCCTTTGGGTATCACATTAGCCTTTATGGTGATAGACGCACCACGAAAATTTGGGTTTTCTAGAGGGTTTCGGGAAATGGAACTGTCCTGGGTACTAGAAGACAATAAAACAATACTTGGAATGCTCGATAGGGTTGGTGCCAGAATGTATAAGCGCTATCGACTTTATGAAAAAACTTTATGAAAAATATTTTCAAAAATTAATTTAGTTTTTTTAGGTTTAATTTCATAATGAAAAAAACTGATAAATTTGTTGCTATAGTATTGGCTGCAGATCGTACAACTAACGATCCAGTTGCTATTAAATCAGGCGTATCCTGTAAAGCATTCACTCCAATTTGTGGGATACCAATGATAATCCGTGTACTAGATGCGCTTAAGGCAAGCGGTTTGATTAAGTTGGTTATTTTATGCGGCCCCCCCGAGTCTGTACATTCGAACTGTCCAGAATTACAACAGCGAATAGGGAGCGGGGAGGTTATCTGGATACCAAACTTGGATTCTCCTAGTCGCAGTGCCAATAGTGGGCTCGAGAAAATAGATGAGAGTGATCCAGTATTATTGACGACGGCTGATCACGCATTATTGACCCCAGAAATAGTGCAGTATTTTCTAGACGAATCCAGTAAATCAGACTCTGATGCTACTGTCGGATTGGTTAAATATGAAACAATAAAAGATGCATTTCCGGGGACTAAGCGTACCGTGATACGGCTTCGTGATGGAAACTTTTGTGGCTGTAATCTCTATTCTTTCCTTAATCATCGTGGTCGTAATTTAGTTTCATTCTGGAGGCGTGCTGAAGATTTGCGTAAACACCCCTGGCGATTAGTTGGGGAAATACTGGGCCCAATAGCTATTTTGTTATATTTACTCAGGATATCAACACTTAATCAGGCACTAAATGCTATATCGGCTAAAGCCGGTGTTAAATCACGTGCAGTTATTATTCCTCATGCTGAGGCAGGCGTTGATGTAGATAAGGCGGAGGACATAGCGCTTGTTGAATCTATTTTGAAGGAGGAAGCAATGTCTCCAGCCTTTGGTAAAAATGGGACTTCGTGTCGTTCTACTTTGTAGCAATTTGAATCAATTCTAAGGTTTACAAGAGAGAATCTGTGAAAATACTTGAAAGATATATCACGCGTGAGCTATTGATACCGTTCACAGTAGTTATTGTAATTCTGATTGGGTTATTTTCTGGTTTAAGTAGCGCCAATCTAATTGCTGGAGCTGTGACAGAGTCGCTTGGAATTGCTGTTATGCTGAAGTTAGTGCTACTAAAAACTTTAATCGCTTTAGAAGTGCTTGTACCGATCGCTCTTTATATTTCGGTAATTATTGGTCTTGGTAGAATGAATAGAGATCAAGAAATTAATGTATTACGTGCTGCAGGCGTTAGTGAGCATCGAATAATATTTTCTGTGCTATTAATTGCTATCCCGGTTGGGATAATTAGCGGTGCACTTTCTATTTTTGTTCGTCCTTGGGCTTATGAAGAAAATTATATTTTAAACGCACAAGCAGAAGCTGAGTTAAATACAGATAGATTCCAAGCTGGACGTTTTTACGGGAGCGAAAAAAGTGGCAGAGTTGTTTATATTGATTCTAAGGATGAATCTGGTAAGCAAATGAGGAATGTATTTCACTACATAAATGGAGTTAATGGAAGTGAAATTTTAGTTGCCAAAGAGGGAAGGCAACAGAAACCAGCTCGAGGTCAACGACCTCAAATACATTTGTTCAATGGTCATATTTATCGCCTTGCGCACATTTCAGCTAAAGATACTATCACTCATTTTGAGAAACTAGTGTACTTTACTGATGGAGACAAAGAATTGGATTATAAGCGAAAATCAGCTGCTACCCTAGTATTGATGGACTCTAGTAAACCACGTGATGTTGCTGAACTTCAATGGCGTCTTTCTCGCCCTATAGCTACAGTCTTGCTGGCTTTGATTGCTATCCCTTTTAGTCGAACCTCACCTAGGAGGAAGGGCGGAGAGAAAGTCTTTTTTGTCGCAGCTCTTGTTTTTGCAATCTATTATATTCTGAGTGGATTGGCCCAAACTTGGGTAGAGCAGGGAACTATAGGTATCATACCGGGAGTTTGGTGGCTATACATATTGATGTTTATCGTTTCACTCAGCTTGCTTTTCCCTGATTCCTGGAGATGGTCATCTCAATCTAAATGATATTAATAATATATAGATATCTAGCTTCACAGGTTTTGATTGGTTTGTGTATTGCCACAGCAGTACTTCTGCCATTATTTGGTTTTTTGGATCTGTTAGGACAGCTTGATGACGTGGGCAAAGTGACATATGGGGGCAAAGGAACATACAGTGTCAGGGACGCATTTTTACATACTGCATTAATGTTGCCACGTAGGTTTATTCAACTTACTCCGTTTATTGCATTATTAGGTAATGTAATCGCACTAGGACGCTTAGCCATTAATTTAGAGCTAACTGCATTACGAGTGGCGGGCATTTCTCCAATTCGATTAAGCCTTGCTCCACTTGTGGTCGGAATAATCCTTGTCTTATTTATTGTCATATTAGAACAATTTGTCGCGCCACAACTTGAGCAGAAGGCTTCTCTTCACAGGGCTGTTGCGCTTGAGCAGAGTGTACAGTTGGGCGGAACTCTTGGAATATGGACACGAAATGAAAAAAATATACTACGTATTGGTGAAATGCTAAATACTAAGCGGGCGGCAAATATAGAGGTGTTACATTTTAATGATGATGGTTCATTACTAACTTATACTTTTGCAAAGTATGCTGATATTGTGGATGACAACTTATGGGAATTAAAAGAAGTTATTACCAAGACTTTTACCAAAGGGAAAATTGAATCTGTAAGTATAAGTTCGATGAACTGGAGGTCATTTTTGAATCCAGATGATATCTCCACGTTAAATAAAACACCAGAAAGTTTATCCCCCCTTGAATTATTTCAACACGTACGTTTCTTGAAGGCTACAGGCCAGGAAGCGGATGCTTATGAATTAGCCTTATGGCGAAAAGCAGGGGGGGCATTGACAACAATTGCAATGTTACTTCTTTCTATACCTTTTGTTCTTGGGTCTTCTCGAACTGGGTTTGTTAGTAAATTGGTGCTTGCAACGATGGTTGGAATATGCGTCTATTTGCTTGATCAAATTATAGCAAATGCGGGCTTATTACTACATTTAAATCCAGCTTTAACTGCTTTATTTCCAGGGTTAGTTCTGATTGTTTTTGCAAATTTTTGGTTGCGGAGAATACCTTAGCCTTTGTTTAGTCCATTAGGCAGGCTTACTTAAATAATCCGTCATTGTTTAGTGCTGTCTAAGATATTGTAGTTTGCATTACTCTCTTCATTTTAAAGGTACTCTTGAGAATGTAGTTAGGACTATGTTGCCAAATTTTAATTTAAGATAATAACGAAAAGTAATTTAAAATCTGTATATGACAATTTGTGTTTATATCATTGGTGATAGTGAAGTTGATGTTTGGGGGCTAAGTGGGCGAGAACGTCTGCAGCGTATGTTAAGTACTTTCAAAGAACAAGTTGTTTTAGTAAATGATCTAGGCAATATTCCAAAGGGATCGCAAGTATTATTTTTATGTGCAGATCACTTATTTGACTCGAGAGTTTTATCGGCATTAATTCAAATAAAATCGAATTTAGTATTGAATAGTAACAATGACGAAATTGTCGCTATTCGTGTTGCTGATAGTAACGCACCTAATGTATTAGAAGATTTTCAAGGTGATGGTAATGGCCAAACTATTTCTGCTTTATCTAAATATACTCTAGATGATTTGAATTTAGAACTCCAGCAAAAGAGTCTAAAGAATAAGGCTACACCTTATGTGTTATTCATTAATAGTTCTAATTACAAGATGCTTGAATCAGAATTATTTGCTGGATCATATAAGGGCGTAACTGATTTAGTTACGAAATGGGTGTGGCCTGTACCAGCATTCTGGATTACTCATCTTTGTGTGCAAATTGGCTTGAGACCCAATCACGTCACATTAATTAGTTTAGTATTTGCTGTACTAGCGGGGATTGCGTTTTGGTACGGTAATTATGGTATAGGGCTGATTATGGGTTGGATTATGACATTTTTGGATACGGTAGATGGAAAATTAGCGAGAGTAACAGTCACCTCAAGTCGCTTTGGCGATGTTCTTGATCATGGTCTAGATATTATTCATCCACCACTTTGGTATATGGCCTGGGGTATGGGGTTAGCATCTGTATCAAAATCGGTACCAGACTTACAATTATTAATGTGGTTAATGTTTATTGGATATATTGGTGGCAGGGTATGTGAGGGGGCGTTTCTCTGGCTCGCGTCATTTGATATGTTTATCTGGCGCAAGTTTGATTCATTTAATCGACTGATTACCGCTCGGCGTAACCCAAATCTGATATTGTTGACTTGTAGTTGGTTAATAAATCAGCCAGAGTTAGGTTTTCTGTCAGTGGTTATATGGCATTTATTTTCTACGATTATTCTTGCTATAAGAGTAGTTATTGCCTGGCGAGTGAGACGGCATTATGGTCCTTTGAAGCCTTGGTTTGAAGACATTAAACAAGGCCGTAATGAAGGAATGCTGGCTATACGGATTTTTACACGAACACCGGTTAGTATAAATGACAGAAGAGTTACGAATTAAAAAATTGCAAATGGGTAAAGCTAAAATTGGGTTACTTCTTAACCCACTTAGTGGACGGATTCGCAAGCGTAAAGATGTAATTAAGAATACGCTAGCAGGAATTCCGGGTGCAATTATTCGAGAAGCAACAAATGACACTGAGTTCAACGCAACTGTATGTAGTTTTATAGATGCTGGTGTTGATTTACTGGTAATTGCTGGTGGAGATGGTACTGTACAAGCAGTCTTAAATTATTTGTTTGCAAAATACCCTCTTGTGAATTGGCCGATTCTTGCAGTGATACCCGTTGGTACAACTAATATGACGGCGCTTGATTTGATAAATTACGATTCTCCAGTTGATGCTACACAAGAGTTAAACAAGTATATATCGGCAAAGACTTTACCTTCATTATTAAGACGACATGTATTATGTATTGAGCAAACAGGATCTGATAAGGTGTACGGTATGTTTTTCGGTGTTGGTATTATTGCCCGTGCAGTAATATTCTCTCGGAGTAGAATCAAACAACTGGGAATTACAGGAGAAATTTATTCAATCATGATCATGTTCGGTTATCTTGTTGGTTTTATTCTCGGGTGTCGCAAAGGGTCATGGGCGCCAGCACAGACTACTTCTCTTAAGATAGGTAGAAAGATTTGTAATGGCGCACAATTATTTATGTTTGCCAGTGCCCTCGATCGCTTACTCTTTAATATGCAGCCATATTGGGGGCAGGAACAAGAACCGCTTCATGTTACATTCGTTGAGCAGCGGCGGAAAAGAACTTTACGTTCTATAATATCTTATTTTTTAGGTCGATGTGCAGAACTCAAGGAACATGATGGCTATCATAGTCACAATAGTAGCATGTTAGAGGTGGCGTTAGATGATGATTACATTGTCGACGGCGAATCCTACCGGGCAACAAGTCAGAATGGGCCGTTAACTATCTCGGCGGCTGGTCCTGTTACCTTTCTGACTTGGTAGCTCACAAACAAATTCCATAAACTTGTAACAATGACAGATCATGCATCTACAGTGGATAAAAAACTTCCGGATAGATTAATTTCTGAAGTTGAATCTATAGGTTTAAGGGCTGTAACAGCAGACTTTTCTATCTTTGTTGAAGAGTTGAAATCACGTTTCAAGTCATCATTGGATGCCGTTATTCTTTATGGGTCTTGTTTGCGCTCGTATGAGATAGATGATGGGGTTGTTGATTTTTATACTTTAGTTGATGACTATAGTAACGCTTATCAAGAACATTATTTACGCTACTTCAATATTTGGTTACCACCAAATGTATTTTATCTTGAAATACCTAAACATGAAAAAATATTTCGTGCTAAATATGCGGTTATTTCAATAGCAGATTTTGAGAAAGGAAACCAATATTGGTTCCATTCTTACTTATGGGCGCGTTTTGCTCAACCTGTAAGGTTACTGTATGTTAAAGATAACACTGTTCGTGTACGTATAAATCATTCATTAGCGCACGCAGTAATATCATTTCTTAGTCCAGCTATATCGGCATTGGGTTCATGTGAGGTTACCGCTAAAGAAATTTGGATTAAAGGTTTAACTTTAACTTATGCTGCTGAACTTCGGCCAGAACGAGAATCGCGCGCTCGTCAACTTGCTGAGCTTAATGTAGATGATTATATAAATCTAACCGAATATGCCTTACCTTCTTTGGTGGGGCTTCTAGAAAAATTGCCGGATGAACATCAAAGACTAGGGCTCTACAGATGTTTAAGTAATGTGGCTGAGAGCCGAAGTTCATTGAGACGTTGGCGTTTACGTCGTTGGCAGGGCCGAGTTCTTTCCATACTTAGACTGATAAAGGCGACATTTACTTTTCGGAACAGTATTGATTATGCTGCATGGAAGATCGAACGTCATACTGGAGTTCGTATCGAAGTTACTCCAAAGTTACGCCGACATCCTATTTTATGGGGATATAAAGTTTTTTGGAAGCTGTTACGACGTGGTGTATTACGATGATGTTTGATTTACTGAGAAATTACAGGGATACTCAGTATTTAATTCCTTAAAGTGCAATAGATTCAAAGTTTAAAGTGTGGCTTTACAGTCAAATTAAATTCTTTCGAAAATGAAACAAGTTTCTCCCCAGTTTCTTGCTGTTTTAAACTTTACCTCTAGCCCGGCCTTTTTCATCAGATTTATAGCTTCTTGCTGTTCTTCTTCAGTGCCCAACTCTATGATAACAGACCTAACAGATTGATTGCTGAGTACATTCATGGCGCCTTTAATAATCGAAAGTTCAATACCGTCCACATCAATCTTAATATAATTGGGAAATGGGAAGTTCCACTTGGTGCATAAATCATCTAGTGTTACGCCCAACATGCCCTGTACATGATTAGCAGAAATCTTCATATTTTTAAGATCTTCTGCTCCAAATTGGGAGCGATTACCCCCAGGAATAAATTTAGGAATATACAGTTTAGAAAACTCACTATTTCCAGATACGGCAACACAATAAGCCGTAATATTATTTTCAAGTTTATTTAGATATATATTCTTATTAAG
>JAHELA010000018.1:0-7813 GCA_024644425.1 Nitrosomonadaceae bacterium | reverse complement strand
GCCTGCGCACTTTGGTAATCAATGAGCGCATCACCAATCATAAGCACGCGTGTAGGTGTTAGGCTATGGGAAGATAGAATTTCTGCAATCAGTGTCTTTTTGGATTTTGGCGAACCACGTACTTCGGTGAAATAAGACTCCATCCCTCGACTAGCAACGATAATATTTAGTTCTGCTTCAGGTGTACCAGAAGCGATAAATAGGGGTATTCTTGTGGCTGTTTCATGGATTAATTTGTTGGCCCCAGGTACTGGTTTGCTTGCAACTACAGCTTCAACCACCAGTTTAGAAAAGCGTCTATCAAGTTCTTGTTCTTCGTCTTGCGTTAGTGGTGGCATTTTCAAAAAATGTTGTTGGAAATACCGAAATTTGTGGTAGCGTGACAGACCGCCGTTCATACGGTGATACCGTACTACGTTATTTACTATTTTTTCACCATAGCTTTGATAAAGATCAGCAAAGGCTTGAGTTTTAATATCTACTGATTCGACCAATACTCCATCAAAGTCAAAGATGATTGCCTGCCAATCTGATGCCTTCATGCTTTGTTGTCAGACGCTGCTGGAGTGGCATCATCGTTAATGTCGGAGTGATGGAGTTCTTTGTGAATTTCCCTAAGGCAATCCAGCAAGCCTTGACCTAGATCAACATGTTCGTTGAGCACTAATTTTCGACCAATACGTGGTTGAAATGCATAAGGGGTAACCTCATAGTGATGCACCGTATTAGCCTCATCAAAATGTAGTTCTACTGGCCACGGCATAATTTCCGAAATCATTGTCATAACATCTTTGATGCGCATTCTTTCTTGTCCTGTAAGGATCAGATGGCGATTAGCAAACTCTGGCGCAAGTATTTGCACGCTCATACGTGCAGCATCCTCAACATGAATATATTCACGAATAGCCTCGCCACTCCCTTTGTAGGTGATCGAATGCTTCTCTACTGCTTCATGTAGCATCCGGTAGATCCCATTTCGAGTATCTGTACGCCTACCATAAAGAGAGCCGTAACGTAGAATGCTATAGTTTAATCCGTAGCGCTCGTGATAAGTTTCGATAAAGCGCTCTGCTGCTTGCTTACTTGCACGGTAAAAAGAACCAGATTCGGAGTATACATATACGCTGCTTGCAAAAATGAAACGGCGCGCACCGGCAAGCCGAGCAGCTTCTAGTACATTCATGTTGCCGATAATATTAACTGCTGCAGTTGCTAGTGGTTTCTCATGGGCTTCATCAATGTCGGCAATTGCGGCAAAATTGTAAACAACAGCAGCATCCTGTGTCGCCTTTGTTACTTCTTCAAGATTCATAATGTCACCAATGATCATTTCTTGATCATGCTGGTGGTAAGGGGATGGGGAGCGATCGAATAAGCGTACTCGATAACCTTCAGCGGAGAGTGCCTCTACTACATGGCTACCAAGAAAACCGCTAGCACCAAATACAACCGCGATTTCATTAGACGTATTTTTCTTCATTTTTTAACTATGTCAGCGTTAATCAATCCATTTAGCAGATTTTCTGCAGCTTCAATTTCCATACGAATACGGGATTCTCTAGCAAGGGAGCCAATATGTGAGGTTAAAATTATTTTTTTATTCTCAACTAGAGGTCCATGGTAAGGCTCTTCTTCAAAAACATCGAGTGCTGCCATACCTAAATGTCCAGAAATCAGTGATTCATTCAATGCCATTTCATCGATAAGGCCTCCCCGAGCAGCGTTGATTACAATAGAGCCGGGTTTCATACGTTCAAATGCCTTTGCATCAAGTAAGTGATGGGTGTCAGTACCATAAGGCAGATGTAGGCTAACGATATCAGCCTCAGTTAACAATTTTTCAAATGATACCGATTCTACTCCATGTGATGTCGGATCTATATAGGGATCGTGTGCGATTACTCTGGCATCGAAAGCTTGACACAACTTAGTAACACGTCGACCAATATGGCCCAGTCCAACTATACCTACTAACTGAGCGGCAAATAGTTGTCCTTGCATCCTTGGCCATTCATTTACTCGTAACAGTTGATCAATCTGACAGATGCGTCTAAGAGCCGCTAATATCAAACCAATTGTAAGTTCAGCTACCGCTTGAGCAGGAGCCTCTGGCGTATTAAAAACGACTATATTTTGGTGTTTTGCTGCGGCCAAATCAACATTGTCCAAACCAGCTCCACAGCGTGAAATTACCTTCAAATTTTTGGCAGAAACAAGAACACGTTTTGTTAGTGGTTCAATACCAGCGATCATCCCAACAGTATCTTGTCCTAGAAGCTCAATGATCTCACTTTCCGTAAGTTTACGTTTAAAGCTATTCCCAACAATATTCATCCCGGTTTTTATTAAATGTTGAAGATGAGGATTGTTGTTTACATCAAACGAAGAGGTAGAAATGACTAACTTACTCATAAATCTCTCTGTATGCTTTGTATATGTTTACGACAGAGTGTATCTAGAATTCTGATATCTAAGCCATAACCAATAAAGCTGAAACCGTCATCAATTCTTTGTTGTAGCTCATCTTGATTTGGTTCTATCACATGGATACCTCCTGGTTTACCTAATCGATTTCCTGCTTTTAATACTCGATCAATTGCTGACTGTACTTCAGGATGATTAAACTCACCTACCCTACCCATGGAGCCAGATAAATCGTAAGGGCCAATAATATAAGCATCAATTCCATCAACAGAAAGAATTGAATCTATGGCATTAACCGCATCTATATGTTCAATCATTGCTACGATTACAGCATTTTTTTCTAGCCAGTTTCGGTATTCATCAAATCGTGCTCCATAACCTTGAGCACGAGCAAGCCCAACACCACGCTGGCCCTGTGGAGGATAATAAACTGCTTGTACTGCTGCTTTGGCATCAGTG
Source organism: Nitrosomonadaceae bacterium (assembly GCA_024644425.1). Classification (GTDB taxonomy): domain Bacteria; phylum Pseudomonadota; class Gammaproteobacteria; order Burkholderiales; family Nitrosomonadaceae; genus BJGV01. Next base: position 4,930 of record JAHELA010000018.1, on the reverse strand, counting down.
GCAGATTTGATCATGGGTACCATCACACCAGTTGCTCCTGCATCCATAACTCGTTTGATTTGGTCAGGATGATTTGAAGTCAGCCTTACGATGGCCGGGCAATGTTGTCCGTCTAGTACTTGAATTAATATTTGAACTTCACCTAGTTCTAAAACGCTATGTTCCATGTCCAATACTAGCCAGTCAAATCCAGCAGCTGCCATGATCTCGGCGATTGCAGGGTGACCTAGAGTGATCCAAGACCCAAGAGTCAGCTTAGCTTGAGCCAGTTTCGATTTCAATTGCATGGACGCTCCTTAAAAAGCTGCAAGACTTAACAATAGTGAGTGACGCATAATTTCAATAAGAGACTAATAAGGGATCAGATTCCATCAATTTAGCTACACGCGCCAAGTCTGCTTCTGTATCCACTGCTTGTGTGTCAAACTCGGTTTTTACCATCTTTACACGGTAGCCATGTTCTAGCAATCGTAGCATATCTACAGATTCAAGTTTTTCAAGCGGTGTTTGTGGCAGACGAGTGTAATCGAACAAAGTTGTTCGTCGAAATGGAATGATGCATACTTGTTTATAGGTAGGCGTCTGCTTAAATCCCAATTTATCTATAGTTGGGATTGGTTGTCGTGACATATATAGGGCGTCACCCTGTTGATTCATTATTACCTTTATGGTGTTGACGTTGTAGAAATCTTCTTCATTCTCAATACTGCGAACGAGATTGACACAATTTAACTTTGGATCATTCCGAAACGGTGCCACCGCTGTATCGATCATATCGGGGTGTGTCATTGGTTCATCACCTTGCACCATTACAATAAGTTCCGCATCTATATTTGTGACCGCTTCAGCCACACGATCACTTGCCCGCTCATGTGTTCTAGCAGTCATAATTACCGGAGCACCAAAATCTTGAGCTGCCAGCCTAATTTCATCATCACAAGTAGCAATATATGTGGCATCAAGAGAGTTACTCATAGTAACGCGCTTGTATATATGTTCAAGCATGGTGCGACCTAGTATCTTTGCAATCGGTTTGCCTGGGAAACGCGAAGAGTTCATACGTGCCGGAATTACGGCAATTGTTTTCATAATTATTTTTCTTTTATTTGATGATTGCTAGTTGTTGTTTAGTCAAATTCATAGACTAGAATGTAGTACATGTATTTTTATTATAAGGTTGTTCTTTTAGTATAATCCTACCACCAGAGGGAATTCTCTGCGAGAGGTTGGGGCATCTAAGCTGGTAATTAAGTAGCAGCCAGTGTACAATTTCGCGCGTTTCCACAACCAGTTCATCTCTAGAATATTCCATTAAATGATAGACATATTGCTTGTCGGTGAGGTAATTAGAATAAGCACATGAGTAAGGCTCTTTTTTTTCTTCGTCATTATAACGATATTGATCACATTTCTCCGATCATCTACAAATGGGTTGATTCTGGCCATAAATGTGATGTTATTCTCATCGGTAGTGCTCGGTTTCGTGGAGATTTCCGTATCGAATATCTGAGTAAACTTGATGGAGTGAGAGTGGCTCATATAAGAGAGTTGCTGTCACCACTCGAATTTATACGATGGCGATTACAAATGTTATTGGTAAGCGGTAGTTTACGTCGCTCGTTTATCGGTCCTCTTGTCAGTGGATTGGCTGAAATTTATGATGCCAGTAAGCGTGAGTTTGTCTGGAAATGTACTAGCAAGCACTTACTGGAACATAGTTTTGAAGGGTTTAATGAGGGCGTTGTAGCATTTGACTGGATTGAGAGAAACTCGGTCATTAGCATTGAATGGGTAGAAACGGTAATATCAATGGCCCATGCTAAGGGATTCCGCACTGTATCATTGCCTCATGGTGATAGTCCTCATGCAAATCAATTGATAAGAAGACGAGAATGGAAGGTCAAACCTGATAATACATTTGCTGCTGCGCGGATGTTCGATAAGCTTGTAGTACCAAATGAATTATGTGCGGGGCGCTTTCGTCCTTTTCTAGATAGTCAAGCGATAGCTGTGCTAGGTTCGCCACGTTATTGTGATGAATGGCTGATAAAGCTAACTGAAATATTGCCGCCGTCACCATTAGTTCGATCGGACAACAAACTTAAAGTAGCCATTTTTTTAAGAAAGAGCAACTTTACGACTTTTTGGGAGGAAGTTCGCGAAGTAGTACAAATGATTGCCACTTTTAAAGGGGTTGAAATAGTGATCAAGCCACATACTCGCAGTGGCTGGAAACAATCCTTAACAAAGGATGCTTCGCTTCGACGCCTTTCAAACGTAAGTATAGCAGGAACTGATGTTCATTCTGCTCATCTACTGAGTTGGGCGGATGTTATTATCGACATTGCAACTTCAGTAGCGTTTGAAGCGGTCAAAATAAACAAGCCTGTGTTAGCTGCTGATTATCTACATGCGGGTAGATCTACTATAGCTGAATTCATGCCTGAGACAGAACTGAGATGTAGAGATGATGTTTATTTAAAGATTGAGAGATTTCTTTCTAACGGTTGTGGTTCTTTTTACGTAGAGGAAAACCGTCAGCGCTTTCTGAAGGAAATAATCGATGTCATGGGGCCTGATGTTTTGCCTAGATATGTTGCCTTACTAGAAGAACAAGTACGAACAGGTTCCACATAGATCAGATACCAAAGGGAGAGGGCCTTAATTATCACTTTGGAATAATTACATTAGTTAATCGAGGATACTTTAGGCGTATGATTAAGTAGTATGAATGATATGGCAGTACCGTCCGTCGATGTGGTGATCCCGGTCTACAATGCACCTGTTCTGACACGACGTTGCATTGATTCCGTTGTATCCTACCTTGGCAAGTCTATATCGCATATTTATATCCAGGATGATGCGTCTGATGATGAGACTCGTAAGATGCTTGATGATCTACAATATACGTGTGTCCATGTTCATCACTCACAGAAAAATCAGGGTTTTGGTACTTCTGTAAACGAGGCAATTGGTCGTTCCGATGCATCATATGTTCTAGTACTAAATTCAGATACTGAGATAAGTGAAGATTTCTTGCCATCTTTATGTACGGCCTTGGCAGCAGATTCGAAACTTGCAGTTATTATTCCTGCCGGTAACAGCTATGCTGACTATGATCTTAATCAGCATCTACTTCAACCAGGCGGTTACATTCTTACGCATCGTCTTGCAGGTTACGCATTCTTGATAAGGCGGAGTGTTTTCCAAGGAGTTGGTGGTTTTGATCCTGCATTTGGTCGAGGTTATTACGAAGATATAGATCTGGGCCGTAGAATTGACCATAACGGTTGGCGCATGGGTGTACATCCAGGTGCTTTTATTTATCACAAAGGTGGAGGATCATTTGGTCGCAGTTGGGCATACCGGGCACTAAAGCGCCGTAGCCGAAACCTCTATTTTTCTCGATACCCATGTGCCCGGCGTAACGTCATACTTCTCTCTAGTTGCCGTTTGCTGACTGACCTTCCATCCAATCTAATCAATGGAATTGAAGATGTATTTCGAAAAGGGGGAAGTGTTCATTGGTTTACTCCTGAGCCCGCCTCTCATCTTCTTTGTCTTCATATGCTAAACAGTACTACTTCTCTGTTGATGACAATCAGGTTTATATTGTTGCGTGGATGGCTACGGTTAGATAAACGTATTTCTGATATATGGATATTTTCTGATGCTCCACGTTTTCTCCGGGCTTTTCTGGTGCAACTGGGCCGCATACGAGGAGTCAAGATACATTTGTGGAAAAAAGATGCAGAAACGCTAAATGATTCAAGCAGATCACATTCGAAATAGCTAGGAAATTTTATATTTTACATTTTTCATTAAGATGGAAAATAAAAAGCTCTGACACTTATAGGATGAACCGATACGGCTTGGTATTAGATTTCAGTATAAAAATATTCTAAATGCTATTTAACTCTTACGTCTTTATTTTCTTATTTCTCCCTGTCGTCCTATTGGGATTCTTTTGGTTATCGCGTACAAGTCAAATTTATGCTGCTGGATGGCTAGCATTAGCATCACTATTTTTTTATGGTTATTGGAATCTAGCCTATGTTGGGCTGCTACTAAGCTCAATTATGTGCAACTATACTTTTGGGTTATGGATTACTAAGGCAGGATTGCAGGAAAATGAGAAACGTAAAAAACAACTACTCAGTGTTGCCATTATTTTCAACTTACTTTTGCTTAGCTATTACAAATACGCTAACTTTTTCATTGATAGTTTAAATAGTGTTGCAGATACACAATGGGATCTGGGGAATATCATTTTGCCGTTAGGCATTTCGTTTTTTACATTTACTCAAATTACTTTCTTAGTTGATGCATATCAGGGAAAAGTGAAAGAACCTAATTTTGTTCGTTATGCATTATTTGTTACCTATTTCCCTCATTTAATTGCTGGGCCAGTATTACATCACAAAGAAATGATGCCACAGTTTTCAGCATCAAATGCTTACCGTATTCATTGGGAAAATATTGCTGTAGGACTAACAATTTTTATTTTAGGCCTAGCCAAGAAAGTTTTGATTGCCGATCCATTGGGTGAATTTGCTAACCCCATTTTTAATGCTGTTGATGCAGGCGGACACCCAATGTTTTTTGAAGCATGGATAGGAGCATTATCTTACACGTTACAATTATACTTCGATTTTTCAGGCTATACAGATATGGCAATAGGCTTATCTCTCATGTTCAATGTTCGATTGCCAATGAATTTTAATTCACCCTATAAGTCGACAAGTATTATTGAATTTTGGCGACGTTGGCATATAACTTTGTCACGATTTTTACGTGATTATCTATACATCCCGCTTGGCGGCAATAGAAAGGGGAGTGGGCGCCGGTATTTAAATTTAATGATTACTATGTTACTAGGCGGACTATGGCATGGTGCAGGTTGGACATTTGTTGTTTGGGGAGGGTTACA
>JAHELA010000017.1 GCA_024644425.1 Nitrosomonadaceae bacterium | reverse complement strand
ATTTTATTTCTGGTGTAGCAGAGACAAACCGTGCTCCATTTGATGTAGCTGAGGGCGAGTCAGAAATAGTTGCTGGTTTTCATGTAGAGTATTCTGGTATGGCTTTTACTGTATTCTTCCTGGCAGAGTATGCAAACATGATTTTAGTAGCGACACTTGCTAGTCTAATGTTTTTGGGCGGTTGGTTACCTCCATTTAACATCGTGCCATTTACTCTAATTCCTGGTTTTATCTGGCTACTATTAAAAATCGCATTTTTACTATTTTGTTTTCTCTGGTTTCGTGCAACTTTTCCACGTTATCGTTATGATCAGATTATGCGTCTGGGTTGGAAAGTATTCATACCTATAACGCTAGTGTGGATTGCTTTTTTAGGTGGCGTAATGCAGTTACCATCATCAGTCTTAGGTATGTTTCCACTCAACTTGTGGTTTCATTAAGATAGGAGAAATTGGTGAATCGTATTAAGGACTTTTTTAGCACTTTTCTGTTATTTGAATTAGTAAAAGGCATGATGCTTACTGGACGATATTTATTTGCACGAAAAATAACAGTACATTTTCCTGAAGAAAAGACCCCGCAATCACCTCGCTTTCGTGGGTTGCATGCGTTACGTCGGTATCCAAATGGAGAGGAACGTTGTATTGCTTGTAAGTTATGTGAAGCAGTATGTCCAGCACTGGCGATTACTATTGATTCAGAGCAACGTGATGATGGTACTCGCCGGACTACTCGCTATGACATTGACCTTACCAAGTGCATATTTTGTGGTTTTTGTGAGGAATCATGTCCAGTAGACTCCATCGTAGAAACACATATTCTCGAGTATCACGGTGAGAAACGAGGTGACTTAATCTACACCAAGGATATGCTCCTGGCGGTTGGAGATAGGTATGAAGAGCAGATAGCAAAAGATAGAGAAACAGATGCAAGTTACCGGTGATTTGTTATTAGGTTTATATGAGTTTTCCTGAACTAAGTTTTTATTTTTTTTCTTCAATACTTGTGCTTTCTGCGCTAGGTGTAATTACATCTCGGAACCCAGTGCATGCAGTGTTACTTCTAGTCTTAGCATTCTTTACTTCTGCGGGGTTATGGTTGTTGCTGGGCGCAGAGTTTTTGGCAATTACATTAGTGCTGGTATACGTTGGGGCTGTAATGGTACTGTTTTTATTTGTAGTAATGATGCTTGATATTAATCTTGATCGCCTACGGGAAGGTTTCTGGAAATGGTTCCCATTTGGCTCATTCTTAGCACTGGTATTGGCTGCAGAAGTAGCAATGGTTCTAATGAATAAGAGTTTTAGTATTGATCAGATGCCCGTACCACAGCCAAATTCTCCTGATTATAGTAACACCAAGGAGTTGGGTCGCTTGATCTATACAGAATATGTTTATGCGTTTGAATTGGCGGCAGTAATACTTTTAGTTGCAATGGTGGCCGCTATTGCTTTAACTTTGCGGCATCGTTCAGGCAGCAAATTTCTAGACCCAGCCCAACAGATAGCAGTAAAAAGAAAGGATCGAGTACGAATAGTTTCGATGCCGTCTGAGAAGAAAGAATAATAAAATTTGTGGTTATTGTTTTGTGCTGTTCATATTAGGGGTACCTACTTGATATCGTTGTCCCATTACTTAGTGCTTGGTGCAGTTTTATTCGCTATCGGAATTGTCGGTATTTTTCTTAACAGGAAGAATGTGATTATTCTTTTGATGGCGATTGAACTAATGTTATTAGCGGTAAATATGAATTTCGTAGCGTTTTCACATTATCTACAGGATTTATCAGGGCAGATTTTTGTATTTTTTATTCTAACGGTTGCAGCAGCTGAGGCTGCTATTGGACTTGCGATATTAGTAGTGTTGTTTCGAAATTTACGCACAATAAATGTAGATGATCTAGACAAGCTCAAGGGATAAATTTCATGTTGATGAAAACAAGAAAGTGTCAATAACTAAATACAAAGTTCAATGATCGAAATACAGAGTCTTTATTTATTAGTTCCAATGGCTCCGCTAGTAGGAGCGCTTATCGCAGGGCTGTTTGGTCGTCTGATTGGTACAGTCTGGAGTCATCGTATCACTATTGCACTAATGTTTGTATGCTTGGCTGCATCCATTGCTGTTTTTATGGATGTTTTGAAGGGAAATATATATAACGGCAGTGTTTATACTTGGATGACCTCTGGTGTTACCCACTTTGAGATTGGGTTTCTAATTGACCAACTATCAGCAACAATGATGGTAGTGGTGAGTTTTGTATCTCTTATGGTTCATATCTACACCATAGGTTACATGCATGGGGATCCTGGTTACCAACGTTTTTTTAGTTATATCTCACTTTTTACCTTCTCAATGCTGATGTTAGTAATGGCAAATAACTTTCTTCAGCTTTTCTTCGGTTGGGAAGCAGTGGGGTTGGTATCGTACTTGCTGATTGGTTTCTGGTATACCCGTCCAACGGCAGTTTATGCTAATTTGAAAGCTTTCTTGGTCAATCGTGTCGGAGATTTTGGTTTTCTACTTGGAATTGGAATAGTTTTAATGTATTTCGGGACGCTAGATTATGCAACGGTATTTTCTCAGGCCCCCAATCTTGCAAATCAGACCATAGAAATTATTCCTGATTTTCCATGGATGTTAATGTCGGTAACGTGTATTTTTCTATTTATCGGTGCTATGGGTAAGTCTGCGCAGTTTCCGTTACATGTATGGTTACCCGATTCAATGGAAGGGCCAACACCGATTTCAGCTTTAATTCATGCAGCAACAATGGTAACGGCTGGTATTTTCATGGTGGCACGCATGTCACCTTTATTTGAACTATCTGATACAGCATTATCAGTTATGTTGGTGATTGGCGGCATTACTACTTTGTTTATGGCATTGGTAGCTATTGTCCAAAATGACATAAAACGTGTAGTGGCGTATTCAACTTTATCACAATTAGGTTACATGACAGTTGCGTTAGGAGCATCAGTTTATTCAGCGGCAATATTTCACCTCATGACACATGCGTTCTTTAAGGCAGTATTGTTTCTAGGTGCAGGGTCAGTGATTATTGCGATGCATCATGAACAAGATATGCGAAAAATGGGCGGCCTTAAAAAATATATGCCTATTACTTATTGGACTATGTTTATTGCTGCATTAGCAAACGCTGGAACACCTGGACTTTCTGGTTTTTTCTCTAAGGACGCTATTATTGAAGCTGTACATTTTGTTGACTTACCTGGCGCAGGTTTTGCATATTTATGTGTACTAATCACAGTGTTTGTTACGGCTTTTTATACTTTTCGCATGCTATTTATGACTTTTCATGGCAGTCCACGTATGGACCAGCATACTAAGGAGCATATACATGAGTCACCATGGGTAGTTACTTTACCGCTTATTGTTCTAGTAATACCTGCTATTGGTGCAGGCTGGTTAATTGAATCAATATTATTTGGGGATTATTTCGGTAGTGCCATACAGATTGGATTACAACATGAAGCAATGGTAAAAATAGCAGCACAGTTTCATGGTGTATGGGGAATGGTGGCTCATTCGGTTACAACTCTGCCATTTTGGTTTTTATTGAGTGGAATTTTTACTGCTTGGTATTTTTATATGGTGAATACTGATTTGCCTGGAAAAACAAAACGAATTTTTAGGCCATTTTATAACTTATTGGATCGCAAGTACTATATAGACGAATTGTATTCATGGTTATTTGCTGGTGGTGCTCGTGCTTTGGGTCGTGGATTATGGAAGTTTGGTGACGTCAAGATTATTGACGGATTCTTTGTAAATGGTGCGGCACGGGTGGTTGTCTGGGCTTCTATGTTGGTGCGTCGCTTCCAGTCAGGGTATATCTATCACTACGCTTTTACCATGATCGTCGGTGTATTTGTGTTAATAAGTTTATGGCTGTACCGGGCATAAGCAAAAGTGCAGTGGTTTAAAAAGCACCAATATTTACTTTATCTATAAACTACATACTAATAAGAAACGGAATAAACATGTTGTTTGGTTTCCCACTGTTAAGTCTGGTTATCTGGTTACCAATTTTAATTGGTATTGTAGTGCTTGCAACTGGCGGCGATCAAAATGCACCAATAGCAAGATGGTTAGCTCTTGCCGGATCGATATTAAGTTTATTAGTAGCAGTACCTCTATATTTCCAATTTGACTCAATCATAGCTGGTATGCAATTCGTTGAATACCATGTTTGGATTGAAAGATTTAACGTTCACTATCATTTGGGAGTAGATGGCATTTCCATGCCATTAATCCTATTGAATTGTTTTATTACTCCGCTGGTAGTAATTTCTGGATGGCAAGTCATAAGAACCCGAGTATCACAATATTTAGGTGCGTTTCTTGTCATGTCTGGAATTATCAATGGTGTATTTTCATCACTTGATGCAATCTTGTTTTATGTATTCTGGGAAGCATCATTAATTCCTATGTTTCTTATTATTGGTGTTTGGGGTGGTCCAAATCGTGTATATGCAGCGATCAAGTTTTTTCTTTATACACTTATGGGTTCTCTATTGATGCTAGTGGCATTTATTTATCTTTATAATATTTCTGGTGGTAGTTTTTCAATACTCGATTTTCACAAGTTGCCTTTACCACTAGCTCCACAAATACTAATTTTCATTGCTTTTCTAATTGCGTTCGCTGTAAAAGTTCCAATGTGGCCGGTACATACATGGTTGCCAGATGCACATGTAGAAGCGCCCACAGGTGGCTCGGTAGTATTGGCGGCCATATTGTTAAAGCTAGGGGGATATGGTTTCTTACGATTTTCTTTACCTATTGTGCCAGATGCTAGTCAGTATCTATCCGGAATGATGATAGGATTATCGTTAATCGCGGTCGTATATATTGGACTTGTTGCCCTTGTACAAGCAGATATGAAGAAACTTATTGCTTATTCATCAGTATCTCATATGGGTTTTGTCACACTCGGGTTTTTTCTATTTAATTCCTATGGAGTAGAGGGCGCTATGGTGCAAATGATTTCGCATGGCTTTATTTCTGGCGCAATGTTTCTTTGTGTGGGGGTGATGTACGATCGGTTACACTCTCGTCAAATTTCTGACTATGGTGGCGTGGTTAACAAAATGCCTATATTTGCTGCATTCTTTATGTTGTTTGCAATGGCGAATGCTGGATTACCTGGTACCAGTGGTTTTGTTGGAGAATTCATGGTAATCATGGCAGCAATAAAGGTAAATTTCTGGTATGCATTTTTTGCTGCTACAACGCTAATATTTGGAGCGGCATATACATTGTGGATGTACAAACGTGTAGTGTTTGGGATAGTGGTAAGTCCCAGAGTTGAAGAGTTGACTGACATTACTATACGGGAAATTATTGTATTGACAATACTAGCAGTAGCGGTTCTATGGTTGGGAGTTTATCCACTGCCATTGACAGAAATAATGCATGTCACAGTAGATGACTTATTAATTCACTTTGCACAGGGTAAATTGTAGGTTTAACAAAAATCAGTTTTGTCTCTATTAGAAGAAGATAAATGAATATTTTATTGCCAAATCTTGCTCCGGCATATCCGGAAATATTTCTTCTAGTTATGGTGTGTGTGATTTTGTTAGCCGAGCTTATGGTAGGAGATAAAAAGCATTATATTTCTTATTTACTAGCACAGCTTGCACTGTTTGGTTGTGCCCTAATCACTTTTGTTACTTCTATTCCTGAGGTGGTATATACCTTCTCTGGTATGTTTGTAGATGATGCTTTGGCTGATGTATTAAAGATGATGACATATATAACAGTATCAATATTTCTTGTGTATTCACATAAATATATTGCTATGCGTCGCATATTCAGTGGAGAGTTTTTTAGTTTGGTTTTGTTTGCAATGCTAGGAATGATGGTAATGATATCAGCAAGTAATTTTCTCACTCTTTACCTAGGATTGGAACTTTTGTCATTGTCACTTTACGCTATGGTGGCGTTACAACGCGATTCAGTGGCAGCAACAGAAGCAGCTATGAAATTTTTCGTACTAGGGGCGTTAGCTTCTGGTTTTCTGTTATATGGCATGTCATTAATTTATGGCGTTACAGGCTCACTAGATGTGGCTCGCGTTACTGAAATTATACACGGTGGTGTTGCTAATTCTACTGTGCTTGTAGTAGGGCTAGTATTTATTATTGCTGGTATTGGCTTCAAGCTGAGCGTAGCACCCTTTCATATGTGGGTACCTGATGTTTATCAAGGCGCGCCTACAGCGGTAGTATTATTTATTGGTTCGGCACCTAAGCTAGCTGCATTTGGTTTTGTCATACGTATATTGGTAGATGGATTGGAGGGAATGGTAGCGGATTGGCAGGGGATGCTCATTATTCTTGCAGTACTATCTATGGCGGTAGGAAATCTTGCTGCAATCGTTCAAACAAACATTAAACGTATGCTTGCATATTCCACTATCTCACATATGGGCTTTATGTTACTTGGTTTCATAGGTGGAGATGGGAATGGATACAGCTCGTCAATGTTTTATGTAGTTGTCTATGTAATAATGACTCTAGGTATATTTGGAATGATTATGTTGTTGTCACGCGAAGAGTTTGAAGTAGAGAGGCTTGATGACTTTAAAGGACTTAACCGTCGTAATCCTTGGTATGCGTTCATTACCTTGCTATTTATGTTTTCACTAGCAGGGGTTCCACCTACGGTTGGATTTTACGCTAAGCTATCGGTATTGCAGGCAATAATTAGCGTGGGGTATATATGGCTAGCTGTAATAGCGGTAGTTTTTTCCTTAATTGGTGCTTTTTACTATTTACGTATCGTAAAACTAATGTATTTTGATGAACCAGAATGTCATGCTCCTATTTCACCACATGGAGATGTAGAACTGTTGATAAGTGCTAATGGTATCGCGGTACTTGTATTTGGTATTTTTCCACAAACACTCATGGCATTGTGTGTTTATGCTATCCAGTAGGAAATAAAAATACACGCAATATTTGTACATTGGTTTGTTCCATAAATTTTTGCGGAACAAACTACTTGAAATTTTCTAATTTGACCCCATAATTTTACTGCTTTTTTTCAAGGAGATTTAACTATGGAAGCAGCCGCAACAAAAGAACAGCTAAGTTTTCAGACTGAAGTTAAACAGCTTCTAAAACTTATGATCCATTCTCTGTATAGCAACAAAGAAATATTTCTACGAGAATTAATTTCAAATTCATCTGATGCCGCTGACAAATTACGCTTTGAGGCACTAACAGACAGCGCATTATATGAAACTGATTCAGATCTAAGAATTCGGGTGAGCTATGACATTAAGGAACGTACTATTACTATTTCAGATAATGGTATCGGAATGTCGAGACAAGAAGTAATTGATCACATAGGCACCATTGCCAAGTCTGGTACCCGAGAATTTTTTAGTACTTTGACTGGCGATCAAACTAAGGATGCACATTTGATTGGTGAGTTTGGGGTTGGTTTTTACTCTGCCTTTATTGTTGCTGACAAGGTGACACTCATTACGCGTCGTGCCGGCCTAACTCCTGAACATGGTATACGCTGGGAATCTAGTGGTGAAGGGGACTATACGTTGGAGGTTGTAGAAAAAATAGGCCGCGGGACAGATATTACTTTACATCTACGAGAAGGCGAAGATGATTTACTTAATGGATGGCGATTGCGATCTATTATTCGAAAATACTCAGATCATATTCCACTACCCATTGTAATAAAAAAAGAAGAATGGTCTCAGGAAAAGAATGAAAACATAATTACAGATGAAGACGAGACTATTAACCAAGCAAGCGCATTGTGGGCGCGCCCAAAGAACGAAATATCATTAGAGCAATATGAAGAATTCTATAAGCATGTGGCACATGATCCTGAACCTCCATTAACCTATGTCCATACGAAAGTTGAGGGAAAACATGAGTATACCCAGTTGCTTTATATTCCATCGCATGCCCCATTTGATATGTTTGATAGGGAGCATCGTCATGGAATAAAGCTTTATGTGCAACGTGTGTTTATTATGGATGATGCAGAGCAGTTATTACCTAATTACCTCCGTTTTGTACGAGGTGTAATAGATTCCAATGATCTCCCGCTGAATGTTTCACGTGAGATATTGCAGGAGTCAAAGGATATTGAGTCAATACGTTCAGGTTCTGTAAAGAAAATACTCGGATTACTTGAGCAGTTGGCTCAAAGTGAGCAAGATAGTGATAAGGAAAAATACAAAACATTCTGGGGGGAATTTGGACAAGTTCTCAAAGAGGGCGTAGGAGAAGACTTCGCTAATCGAGAACGAATTGCCAAATTATTACGATTTGTTTCTACACATACTGATGGCGATGAGCAAACAGTTTCATTGAGTGATTACATAAGTCGCATGAAAGAAGGCCAAGACAAAATTTATTATGTTACTGCTGATAGTATCAAGGCTGCTAGAAACAGTCCACACTTAGAAATTTTTCATAAAAAAGATATAGAAGTAATTCTATTGTTTGAGCGAGTAGATGAGTGGCTTGCAGCTAATTTGACGGAATTTGAAGGAAAATCACTACAGTCGGTAGCAAAGGGAGATCTTGATCTAGGTGAACTTGAGAACGAGGAAGAAAAAAAGGAACAAGAAAAAGAAGCAAACGAATATAAAGAGCTTACTGATAAAATTAAAGGCATACTTGATGCCTACGTGAAGGAAGTTCGTATTACTTCGCGCCTGACGGGATCTCCAGCATGTTTAGTCGCAGAAAGTCACGATATGGGCGGTAATTTAGAACGTTTATTGAAATCAGCAGGGCAGAAAGTGAACCATACAAAACCAATACTTGAAATAAATCCTCATCATCCAATGGTACAAAGGTTGAAATATGAAGAAGCCCGCTTCGCCGATTGGAGTTACATTCTGTTTGATCAAGCACTTCTAGCCGAAGGGGGGCAATTAGAAGATCCAGCCGCATTCGTTAAAAGACTTAATGAGCTATTATTGCAGGCTGTTTGAGCGAGTATCGCACAATATACGATAATGTGTATTATGCTAATATTTAATTATTTCTACGCTATCCCGTAGAAGGCACCTTTTTCTGTAGCAGAAGCTATGATATAGGCTTATTGAAGTAAATATTAAAGTACTTGATTCTTGGTATAGTATAGATACCTTTAAGAATTTAGAACTATAACCATAGAATTTGCCCTTTCTTATGTTGCTGATACACAATCATAGTTACATCACCAGCATATCGCTTAAAACATGAAATGTACACATGTACAAATAGTGTTTCTTTGTCATGTTTTCCTTGGATTGATTTTTGTCTTATTAAATACATCTACGCTAGCAGAAGAATCTGAATTAGATTTTAAAACCACGCCAACATTAGACCTTACCATTATAGAGCTACAACGTTTAGGGTTAGAGTCCAACGGACTGGTTAAAGCTGCACAATCTAAGGTGGAGGTAGCTGAAGCAGGTGTTATCAGCGCAGGAGCATACCCAAATCCGGAATTGGAATTTATGGGAGGACATAATCGTGCGAGGGCAGTAGGACCAATAACCGGAAATAGCTATGGAGGATTTATCAGCCAACGTATTGAGAATCCTTTTTTACGAATTGCCCGTATTGGCTCAGCTGAAGCAGGAGTGGAGGCGAGTCAGGCTGGCTTGGATCGGGTTCGTGCTGATCTAGCAGCAGCATTGCGAGTACGTGCATATGAACTTTTATTACGCCAAGAAATAGCAAATGTGGAATCAGGGGTTCTTGATTTGATGGAAGAAATAAGGCGGCGCGTAAAAGTAAGTGTAGACTCGGGTGAGGCAGCACGTTTTGAACTAATTAAAGCAGATGCTGAGGTGCTAACCGCAAAAAGCCGAAAGGAGACTGCGTTTCTAGACGCACAGCGGGCACGAGTTGCGTTAATCAAACTTACTGCTGGGTCGCTGAAAAAAGACTTTAAGATAAAAGCATCTTTGCTTGATTACGAGCAATTACCCTCATTAGAAGAACTTCGTGAAGAAGTGCAGGCTGTTAATCCTGATGTTTCTCGTCTACAAGCCGAACTTAATAGCGTAAATTTAAAGACCGATCAAGAACGTGCCGCAGTTTTACCCTCCTTAGAACTTAAGTTCGGCCGGCTGCAAGACCCTGAATTTGCCTATAATATAGCCAGCTTAAATTTGGAGATACCATTGTTTAATCGTCGTCGAGGGCCAATTTCAGAGGCAATGTCAGAGTCAGCACAAGTAAGAGAAACTTTAGAGTATCGTCGATTTGAAATTAGCCAGCTTCTTGAATCTTCTTGGCAGAGCATGCAAATTGCAAAACGTAAAGTGGAGATGTTTGAAACGGGTATTATTAACCAAGCTGAATCAGCTCTCCGCGTTGCTCAAGCAGCCTATCGATTTGGCGAAAGAGGATTGCTTGATGTGCTTGATGCGCAACGTGTGGTACGGAGTGTACGAAAAGATTTATTGCAGGCTCGTTTTGAATTCCAGTCTGCTGTAGCTGAGATCCAGAGGCTTCGAGGTCTATATCCAACGGAACATGTTCCCAAATGAGATTCACAGAGTTGATTATTAGAACGACCTTATTTGCTGCATTATTTCTAAATGGATGTAATGATAATGATAAGTCCATTGCTATTCCTAAGAATGAAGATAATAAGCAGCCTCAAGTTGAGAATGTATATAGTATTAAACTAAAGCCAGAAATGGCTCAACATCTTGATGTGGGGTTACCTGTATTGCGTGAGATTTCGGATACATTGAGGGTACCAGGCCGCGTTGAAGCAGATGAACGTACACTTGTTCGTGTAGGTGCCAATGTAACTGGGCGCATTGTAGAAGTGAATGCCATGTTAGGAGACAAGGTGCACGCAGGTACTGTGTTGGCTAAAATTTCTAGTCCAGAGTTAACCAAGGCACAGCTTGCTTTTTTACGTGCAAACTCTCAAACAACTTTAGCTAAACGTGCAGCAGAACGTGCACATCAGCTTTTGATGGCTGATGTGATCGGCGGTGCAGAGCTTCAACGCCGAGAATCAGAACTACAGGTTTTTCGTGCTGAATTAAGTGCAGCAACAGATCAATTGCGTTTGTTAGGGGTAAACAGTAATGAATTGAGTGATTTGGCAAAGCGCGGGCGCATTCTTCCATCTGTAGCAATAACCGTATCCCAAAAAGGTGTTGTTATTGAACGAAAGGTAACAGTCGGGCAAGTGGTGAGACCTTCTGATCAGCTATTTACAATAGCGGATCTATCTTCAGTTTGGGTAGTGGGTGATGTGCCAGAGCAAAGTGCAAGTAGGGTGGCAGACGATCAACATGTAGAAATTTACATTCCAGCATTAAATAATGCACATTTAACAGGTCGTATTATATATGTCGCAGATACAGTCGATCCTGAAACCCGAACAGTGATGGTACGTACATCGGTAGACAATAAAAGACATAAGCTAAAGCCTGCTATGCTAGCAGATATGTATATTAGGCGCGTGTCACGAAAACAATTGGTTGTTCCACAAGGGGCAGTGGTGCGTGAGGACAACCATGATTATGTTTATGTTTCGCAGGGGGATAATCGTTTTCTAATGATTCCCGTTGAGTTAGGAACTACAGTAGATAATATGCGCCCGGTATTAAAAGGGATTGATGCCAAAAGAAAAATTGTGCTCGATGGCGCCTTTCATTTAAATAACGAGCGCAAGCGTGTAGATTTGGAGTAAATTAGTGCTTGCTCTAATTGTACGTTTATCAATTCAGCAGAGATTAGTCGTTATAGCGGTAGCTTTAATCATGGTTGGGTTTGGCATACGTGCAGCTCAGCAATTATCAGTTGATGCTTTCCCAGATGTAACCAATGTGCAAGTACAAGTTGCAACGGAAGCGATGGGCCGGAGCCCAGAGGAAATTGAGCGTTTAGTAACGGTACCGCTGGAAATTTCAATGACAGGGTTGCCTGGTTTGGTTGAAATGCGTTCTTTGAACAAGAGTGGTTTATCGATTATTACATTAGTATTTACTGATACGACTGATATTTTCTTTGCACGTCAAAATGTAATGGAACGTCTAGTTAAGGTCACTAGCAAAATGCCCCCTGGTATTATACCGATTCTTGGACCAATATCTACGGGTCTGGGTGAAGTATATCAGTATACTATTGATCATCCTGACGATGGAAAGAGGGCTCTATCAGTGCAGGAGTTAACTGATCGACGTGTTATTCAAGATTGGGTGATTCGCCCCATGTTAAGATCAATTCCTGGGGTTGCGGAAATAAATTCCCAAGGAGGATATGTCAAACAATACCAAGTGTTAGTTAATCCCGTTAGGCTTCGCCATTACAACCTGACACTTGGACAGGTTGAGGAAGCTATTGCAAAAAATAATGCTAATGCAAGTGGTGGTATCTTGCCATTAGATACTGAGCAGTACTTAATCCGTAGTGTTGGCTTGATTCGTACACTGGAAGATATCAGAAATATTGTGCTTAAAGAGGATGATGGTGTGCCAATTTTTGTACGTGATGTGGCAAAAGTTAAAATTGGAACCGAAGTACGTCAAGGTGCTGTTCTTAAGGGTGACTACACCGAATCTGCATCCGGTATCGTTATGATGATACGTGGAGGTAATGCTAAAGAGATAGTTAGTCGTGTTAAAGAAAAAGTAGCTAAGATCAATGATTTTGGTTTATTACCTAGAGGCCTTCAGATTATTCCCTATTATGATCGATCTGATCTAGTAGATGCTGCGTTATGGACGGTGGGCAAGGTGTTAATAGAGGGAGTATTGTTGGTAGTTTTTATTTTGTTTGTTTTTCTAGGTGACGTACGATCCAGTTTAATTGTTGTAATGACACTTATCATCACACCGTTAATCACATTTATAGTCATGAATGAGCAGGGAATCTCAGCAAACTTAATGTCTCTAGGGGGATTAGCAATTGCTATTGGCTTAATGGTAGATTCTACCGTAGTAGTGGTAGAAAACGTTTATCATCGTCTTAGCCACGTCGCAGTGACAAGTGAATCACAGCTACGTATACATACCATTATTAATGCAGTTTCTGAAGTAGGTGTACCAGTAATTTTTGGCATCTTTGTTATTATTCTTGTATTTCTGCCATTAATGACGTTACAAGGTATGGAGGGTAAAATATTCAGTCCATTAGCGTTCACCATAGCAATTGCATTGGCAATTTCACTTTTAGTCTCACTGACCCTTTCACCAGTTTTGTGTTCTTATTTTCTAAAAGGCGGTAGAGCTGACCAAAATACAAAAATTACCACTATTCTAAAAACTAATTATCAGTACATATTAGATTTAGCACTAAAAAATGAAAAAACTACTATAGTGGTTGCAGCAAGTTTACTTGGTTTGACAATAGTGCTTTATCCCTTTCTCGGAAAATCATTCATACCAATTATGAAAGAAGGATCGTTAGTTCCCCAGATAAATCGTGTCGCATCGATATCATTGGATGAATCTATCAAAATGGAGAAAAAGGCATTGAAGATGATTACAGAAATTCCAGGGGTAAAGAAAGTAGTCTCTAAGCTAGGTCGCGGTGAGTCGCCAGCAGATCCAGTTGGACCAAATGAATCTGACCCAATTGTTACCCTAGACCGAGATTCTGGACGAACGCAAGATGAGATAGATGAAGAAATCCGTAATCGCTTATCGGTTTTACCAGGTGTGCAGATTGTTTTATCGCAGCCAATTGCAGAACGGGTAG
Organism: Nitrosomonadaceae bacterium; assembly: GCA_024644425.1. Taxonomy (GTDB): domain Bacteria; phylum Pseudomonadota; class Gammaproteobacteria; order Burkholderiales; family Nitrosomonadaceae; genus BJGV01. The sequence goes on along the minus strand of JAHELA010000017.1, from coordinate 2,790 downwards.
ATGAGATGGTGACAGGTGTTCGTTCACAAATCGCAGTAAAGATTTTTGGTGATGATATATCAAAATTAAGGAGATTATCCGAGCAGGTGATACGTATCCTCAGATCTATTTCTGGTTCGCGTGATGTTCGCATAGAGCGACTTTCTGGGCAACAGTCTTTAACTATTAAAATAAATCGTGGCGCCATTGCTCGTCATGGTATAAATGTTTCAGATGTGAATGAAATTATCGAGACGGCTATTGGCGGTAAAGAAATTACGAATTTATTTGAGGGTGAAAGACGTTTTGCAATTGCCCTACGATTTCCTGAAAAGTTTCGGAATGATATTGATACGATTCGAAATCTTTTATTACGTGCTCCCAATAATGCATTAGTGCCGTTACATGCGCTCGCAGATATTAAAGTTGTTGATGGTCCTGCACAGGTTTCTCGTGAGGATGCTAAGCGGCGTGTAGTTGTTGGGGCAAACGTTAGTGGACGAGATTTAGGTGGATTTGTTGAAGAAATACAGGAGCGAATAGCGGATGAAGTTAAGCTTCCAACTGGTTATTATTTTGAGTGGGGCGGACAATTTGAAAGTATGGAACACGCTATGGAAACACTTTCGATTATAGTGCCACTTACTATTGTAGGGATTTTCTTTTTATTGTATCTGTTACTTCACTCACTGAAACTTGCTGGACTTATTATCTTGGTATTACCATTTTCTTCAATTGGAGGGGTGATTGCTTTATTTATCACTGGAGAGTATTTATCTGTACCAGCCACAGTGGGTTTTATTGCTTTATGGGGAATCGCAGTTTTGAACGGGGTGGTGCTGATTTCACAGATTAGAAAACTACGTAGCGAGGATATAAGTATGGGTAATGCAATTGTTCAAGGTTGCATGCAGCGGTTTCGTCCAGTACTAATGACAGCTACTGTAGCAATGCTTGGTTTAGTGCCATTTCTTTTTGCCACTGGTCCTGGATCAGATGTACAACGACCACTCGCAATTGTAGTAATTGGTGGATTAATCACCTCAACCTTATTGACATTAGTAGTATTACCCATCTTATATCGATGGTTTGAGGAAAAACCTATTCCTGCTAGTAATGAATCATAAAAACAGAATACTTTGCTTAAAAAATATGTAAATAACAGAAATCTATCACGATGTACAATAATGGGCAATTAATTGGGAAAAACTATGCCATCTTCTACATTAAAATCAGGCGAGAAAGTTAAGATATTGGCAGAGGCCCTGCCATATATTAGGCGCTTTCATGGCAAAACGATTGTTATAAAATATGGCGGTAGTGCTATGAAAGAGGAGAACCTAAAGCAAAGTTTTGCACGGGACGTGGTTTTATTGAAGCTTGTAGGAATGAATCCTGTTATTGTTCATGGTGGTGGACCCCAAATAGATGATATGTTGCAGCGGGTCGGGAAAAAAGGTGAATTTATTCAAGGCATGCGTGTAACTGATACAGAGACCATGGATGTGGTAGAGATGGTGCTAGGCGGATTAGTTAATAAGAATATCGTTAACCTTATTAATCATCATGGGGGTCATGCAGTGGGTTTGACAGGTAAAGACGGGTCTTTTATTCGCGCAAAAAAGATGCAAGTTCAGAACAGGGAGAATATAGATGAATGGATTGATATTGGACAGGTTGGAGAAATTGAAGGTATTGATCCTGCATTAATTTCATTACTTGACACGCGTGATTTTATTCCGGTAATTGCGCCAATAGGTGTAGGTAAAGACGGTGAATCTTACAATATAAATGCCGATCGTGTAGCAGGGAGGCTAGCAGAAATTTTGAATGCAGAGAAATTGATACTACTAAGTAATATACCAGGTGTACAGGGGAAAGACGGGGGCCTGCTAACTGGATTAACAGCAAAGAAGGTAGATGAATTATTCTCTGATGGAACAATTTATGGTGGTATGCAACCAAAAATTGGTTCGGCATTAGAGGCAGTAAAAAATGGGGTCAAGTCTTGTCACATCATTGATGGCAGGGTGGAGCACGCATTGTTGTTAGAAGTATTAACGGATGAGGGCGTTGGGACGTTAATTACAGAAAAGTAGTTTGACTAGTATTTAAGTTGTGAATTTTTAGGCAATTTTTTCTTTGCTGAGTGTTGTTAACTAGATTGTAGATCAACCTATACCACATACTACGCATGCCGGATCTTTATTTAGTCTAACTGTACGCCATTCCATAGATAATCCATCAAGCAAAAGTAGGCGACCATTTAAAGGGTTTTCTATTTTAAGTAAAATCTTAATTGCTTCAGAAGCCTGTATACAACCAATAATTCCTACCAATGGTGCAAATACACCCATAAGCGCACAACGTGTGTCTTCATTATCACCATTTTTTGGAAATAAGCAATGATAGCAGGGGCTGTTTGTGTCGCTTAAATTGAATACAGCTACTTGTCCCTCAAAGCGGATGACTGCACCAGATACAAGTGGTTTTTTGTGAGTGACGCAGGCTTGGTTTATTGCATGACGAGTATTGAAATTGTCACTGGCATCTAATACCACATCAGCTTGCTTTACTAGTTGCAACAGTCTTTCTGCATCCACATGCTCCTGAATTGTGACAACATTTACTTCAGGATTAATGTCTGTAATCGATTGAGAGGCAGAATGGACTTTCGGTATTCCAATGTCCTTGCTACTATGAATGACCTGTCTCTGAAGGTTAGTGAGGTCGACATCATCATTGTCACAAATTATAAGATTACCAATACCACTAGCCGCAAGATACATTGCAGTCGGCGAACCTAGACCG
>JAHELA010000133.1 GCA_024644425.1 Nitrosomonadaceae bacterium | reverse complement strand
GAATTACATTTCGCGCTAAGTAAAGTGAGTGGTATGGGAGGTCATATATGAAAGTATTAGCTTCAGTAAGGAAAATTTGCCGTAATTGTAAGATTATTAGACGAAATGGTGTAGTACGAGTGATTTGCAAGGATCCACGGCATAAGCAAAGACAAGGCTGATTGAGTAGATACAGGTTTGACTGTTATAATATATAGTTTTTACATTAATAGGGGTGTGCATGGCTCGTATCGCCGGAGTAAATATTCCAAATCACCAACATGCAGAAATTGCGTTAACTGCGATCTACGGCATTGGACGCACTGGGGCTCGTAAGATTTGTGATTCAATCGGTATAAACGTATCCACAAAGATTAAGGATATAACTGACTCGCAAATGGATAATTTACGGGACCATGTTGCAAAGTTCATGATAGAAGGTGACTTACGCCGGGAAGTGTCAATGAACATTAAGCGTTTAACAGATCTCGGTTGCTATCGTGGACTGCGTCACCGTCGTGGCTTACCAGTTCGTGGTCAACGTACAAAAACAAATGCTAGAACTCGTAAAGGTCCGCGTAAGGCAATTCGCTCTATTGGTGGAAAACCAGTAGTAAGGTAGTAGCCAGCACAAATTTATAGATTAAAGGAAATATTAGAATATGGTGAAAACAGCTTCACGAGTACGTAAAAAAGTCAAAAAGAATGTGGCTGAAGGTGTTGCCCATATACATGCTTCATTCAATAACACTATAGTTACAATTACTGACCGTCAGGGAAATGCTTTGTCGTGGGCTACTTCAGGAGGAGCTGGTTTTAAAGGTTCACGTAAGAGTACTCCGTTTGCTGCCCAAGTTGCAGCTGAGAAGGCAGGTAAGATTGCGCAAGAATGTGGAGTAAAGAATTTAGAAGTGCGTATCAAGGGTCCTGGCCCAGGTAGAGAGTCTGCAGTTCGGGCGTTGAATGCGGCTGGGTTTAAAATTACTAGTATTTCTGATGTGACGCCATTTCCACATAATGGTTGCCGCGCACCTAAGAAACGCAGAATTTAGTAGGAAAGACTATGAGTAGAAATCTTGATCCTAAGTGTCGTCAGTGTCGCCGAGAAGGCGAGAAGTTATTTTTAAAAGGTGAAAAGTGCTTTACTGACAAATGTGCAATAGAGCGCAGAAATTATCCCCCTGGACAGCATGGGCAGAAAAAGACGCGGTTGTCTGATTATGGGGTACAACTGAGGGAAAAGCAGAAGCTAAGGCGTATTTATGGAGTGCTAGAACAACAATTCCGTAATAATTACAAATTAGCCGATAGACAGCGTGGTATTACTGGCGAGAATCTTTTACGATTGTTAGAGTCCCGTCTTGATACTGTTTCATATCGTATGGGATTTGGTGCATCACGTTGTGAAGCACGCCAAATAGTTCGTCATAATGGAATACTTGTAAATGGGCGTCGTGTCAACATTCCATCCTATCAAGTAAGTCCCGGTGATGTGGTAGAAGTAACTGAAAAGGCAAAAAACCAGTTACGCGTCAAAAGTGCTGTTGAAGCTGCAGAGCAGCGTAGTTTTCCAGAGTGGATGGAAGTAGATGTTAAGGCGATGAAGGGAACCTTCAAGGCCCAACCAGAACGATCTGAATTACCTGCAACTATTCAAGAATCACTTGTTATCGAATTATATTCTAAATAATCAATCAGAAAGCTTTAAGCAAAAGGATAGGCTATGCCAAGTACCGCTTTTCTCACACCACGTATAATTAATGTTCAGAATATATCGCCATTGCATGCCAAAGTCACCATGGAACCATTTGAGCGTGGCTACGGGCATACTTTAGGGAACGCAATAAGGCGTGTTTTATTATCTTCTATGCCTGGATTTGCTCCGACTGAGGTTCAGATTAATGGTGTTGTACATGAATACTCTGCTCTTGATGGTGTCCAGGAGGATGTAGTAGATATCTTGCTGAATCTTAAGGGTATAGTTTTAAAGCTACATAACCAAACAGAGGCTGTACTGATACTTAAAAAGAAAGGTGAGGGTGTAGCAACAGCCGGTGATATTGAGGTAGGTCACGATGTAGAAATTATCAACCCGGATCATGTTGTTGCACATCTTACTGCTGGTGGAAAGATCGATATGCAAATTAAGGTTGAAATGGGGCGTGGATATGTGCCAGGAACAGCCCGGCAAACAGCAAATGAGAGCCGTGCAATAGGAAGTATTTTGTTGGATGCCTCTTTTAGTCCAGTAAACCGTGTGAGCTATGCTGTGGAAAATGCACGTGTGGAGCAGCGTACCGATCTTGATAAATTGGTGATGGATATTGAAACCAATGGTGTTGTTGATCCAGAAGAAGCGATCAGATATGCGGCACGAGTATTAGTAGAGCAGCTGTCAGTATTTGCTGATCTCAAAGGAACTCCGTTACCGGTAGAACAGCCTGAGGCTCCTCAAGTTGATCCAAGGTTGCTTCGACCTGTGGATGATCTTGAACTTACTGTTCGTTCAGCTAACTGTCTTAAGGCAGAAAATATTTATTATATAGGGGATCTAATTCAACGGACTGAAACCGAGCTTCTAAAAACACCAAATTTAGGAAGAAAGTCACTTAATGAAATTAAGGAAGTGTTAGCCTCACGTGGGCTGACATTGGGGATGAAGCTGGAAGACTGGCCACCTACCAAGCTAGAACAAGGAGCAAAGGAAGCAAACCATGCGACATCATAGTGGGTTAAGGAAATTAAATCGTACCAGTAGTCATCGTTTAGCAATGTTTCGAAACATGACTAATTCTTTGTTACGTAATGAGATTATCAAGACTACTTTGCCTAAAGCAAAAGAGTTACGTCGTTTAGTAGAGCCGATGATTACGCTTGGAAAAAACCCGTCACTTGCTAATCGGAGGATTGCATTTAATCGTCTTCGTGACCGTGACATAGTTGGAAAATTATTTTCTGAACTTGGGCCGCGTTATCAGACACGTAGTGGTGGTTACCTGCGTATTCTCAAATTTGGCTTTCGCAAAGGTGATAATGCTCCAATGGCCCTAGTTGAATTGCTAGATCGTCAGACTCAAATTGAAGAATCCGTAACAAAAAAGGTTGATGCCTAACCAAAGTTAGCACTACGCATATAAAAAAGCCGAGGTATCTCGGCTTTTTTATATGTGAAATGATATACGATCATTCTAACTAGAAAGCACGGTTTTTGAGCAGATTAATATAAATAAAGGAATTCCGTGAAGTCGGTTGCGATTTTTAGGTTATATGCCATCGAAGGCCCAGGGTATTTGGCCAAATATCTTGACTCTCATAACATTCCATGGAAGCTCATTAAGATTGACTCCGGCGAGAGTTTTCCTTCCGATCCTGAACAGTGTAGTGGATTAGTTTTCATGGGAGGAGCGATGAGTGCTAACGATGATTTACCCTGGATTAGACAAGCATTATCATTAATTAAGCAAGCTGTAGGACTTGGTATTCCTGTGCTGGGGCACTGTCTTGGTGGGCAATTAATGTCGAAAGCTCTAGGGGGACAGGTAATCAGAGGCGCAACTAAAGAGATTGGTTGGGGAAAAGTTAGCGTGACGAATAATCCTATTGCTCGTGAATGGCTTGGTAATTTATCAGAATTTGAAACTTTCCATTGGCATGGAGAAGTTTTTACCCTTCCTATTGGTGCGACTCGGTTACTTTCAAATAAATATTGTGAGAATCAGGCATTCGCCTTGGGTATTCATTTGGGGATGCAATGCCACGTAGAAATGACTGAAGAAATGGTAAAAATTTGGTATGAAGTAGGTTCTAAGGAAATCGTCAACAACACTGGACCAGCGGTGCAGATATCTAAGGTAGCCCAACAGGATTTAGCCAATCGGATATTTGCATTAAACGAAATTGCTAGTCGTTTATATACAAAATGGATTGCTAGTTTAGCTTTATAGGGCTAGAAGATTTATTATAGAGCCTTATTAAGGACTGTTTTTATACTATAAGTATGTGCAATTTCCTTGACAGGCGGTGTGCTGTCGAGGTAGTCTACGAGACAGTTAGGTATAGGCAATCCTAGTCAAGAGGGGCGTCTATTAACCAAGGAATAAAACAACAATTACGGAACAAACA